>JAICRN010000140.1 GCA_025937335.1 Microcoleus sp. TY_ISSM_2_bin.22 | reverse complement strand
TAGGTGCGGGGATGTGTAGCGCCCGACTCGATAGCCTGCTTCTGTTAGTACGGAAGAGAGATAAGCGCAAACGGAACCTTTGCCATTGGTGCCGGCAATGTGGATAATGGGTACTTGTTGGTGGGGGCTGTCTAGTTTTTCGAGAAGTTGGTGAATTCTTTCTAGACCGAGGTGGACGCCGAAGTGTTGGTAAGATTGGAGGATGGATTCTGCATTCATTGAGGATTATTGGATTTTTTAACGAACCGCGAAGGCGCGAAGGGCGCGAAGGAAGAGAGGAGATAGATGTCGATTGGTATGAATATTATTTCTCTGTTTTCGGGTTGTGGCGGGTTGGATTTTGGTTTTCGCTTGGCTGGGTTTAATCCGGTTTGGGCGAATGAATATGATAAGTCTATTTGGGATACGTATAATTTCAATCATCCTGAAACTATTTTAGATCGCAGAGATATCAGAAAAATCAAATCTGATGAAATTCCCAACTGTATTGGGATAATCGGCGGGCCTCCTTGTCAAAGTTGGAGTGAAGCAGGCGCTAAACGCGGAATTGATGACAGTCGGGGTCAACTTTTCTGGGAGTATATCAGAATTGTGCGGGACAAGCAGCCTTTGTTTTTTTTAGCTGAGAATGTTAGCGGTATCTTGGCACCCAGAAACAAGGATGCTTTTACTTATATATTATCGCAGTTTGAGGACATCGGATATCGGGTTTCCTACAAGTTGTTGAATGCTATAAATTTTGGGGTTCCGCAAGATAGGCAAAGGGTGATTGTTGTTGGTTATCGGGAAACTCTGGGTTTGGGTTTTGAGTTTCCCGAACCTGGAACCGATGTTTTGACGCTGAAAGATGCGATTTTTGATTTGCAGGCGATCGCCCCTATGTCAGTTAAGGGTAAATTAGATAATTATCACGATTATGTCCCCAATCACGAATGTGCTGATTTGGGGTTTTCCAGCCTTTATATGTCGCGGAATCGAGTTAGAAGTTGGTCAGAACCTTCTTTTACAATTCAGGCAAGCGGCAGACACGCACCTCTCCATCCTCAAGCTAGTAAAATGATTTTGGTTGGCAAAGACAAGCGCATTTTCGACCCCAATTCGCCTCTGCCTTACCGTCGGCTTTCCGTGCGAGAGTGCGCGAGAGTTCAGACTTTCCCGGATGACTTTATTTTTAAGTACAAGTATATTGCTGATGGATACAAAATGGTCGGCAATGCTGTTCCTGTGAATTTGGCTAGAGTTTTGGCAAGTAAAATTTTTGAGGATATTGGAATCTCGGGCAAATTAGCGCCCTCGACTTTACAATAATATTTTTGGTTAGTTGTGCCATTGGTCATCTAGGGTAAAATTCCGGGTGTTTTTGACAATAAATACTTGATTTTCTTTGATTAAGTCTCCCGTACATAAAACGGGCAAGCGTTCTTGATAAGATTTGATTGCTAGGATGTAGTCTTTGTCTGCAAGTTCCGTTTTAATTTTCCGCAGTTGGTCGGCAATGACACCTAGTAAGGTAATCTCGCCACTTAATTTGTCGGCGTTAGGAGTGTGAATTTGAATCACGATTCCCTGAATAGTTGTATTAGGAAGCCCGGTAATTAAATCTGCTAAAATTTCCAGTTGAGAGCGCTTTTCGATGCTTTCCAATGTCTCTAGCATTAAGTTCATTGACACGGGGAAGTCAGGAAGAGTGGAATTTAAAGGTAGAACGATTTGAGGGGCTTCTGGCTTGATATCGCTGCTTGTCCAAATAATAGCGCGGCTGTCAATTTTTTGTGCTTGTTTCCAACCTTTTGCTTCTAAGTAGTAGCTGATTTGCTGAGGTTGGAGATTTTTGAGCAATTCAATATCCTTTATTGTCACATTCATAGTTGTCTCCCGGTTGCGATACGCTGCATGATAGTTGTCAGAGTCTCAGCCGAAAATATATTTGTTCTGGGTATGGAAATAGTGACGGTTTCTTTATTGTCAGTAGATGCTGAACCTTCTAATGATATCCAATAAGCGCAGCGTTTTAAGCAGAGTTCCGTTTCTGTTTGTTGCAGCCAGTCATTGACTCTATCGGGAACAATGACCACAATTATAATTCTAGGAGGATAGGCGTTGCTTGTGCTCAATTCTTCGTAGTTTTTAATGTTCAAGGGATAGCGAAGGCTATTTTCGTTGAGGATATCTCTTGAGGTACATTTGACTTGAAGGTAAAGAATGGGAAAGTTTGGTAAACCTGATGCTGCTATTCCCGTGATAATTAGGTCTACACCCAGCTTGTCTAGAGGAGTAGTTGTTCGCTGGCAGATGCACCCTGCTGCTGAGGCAACGGCGTAAATGTAGGCATAGCTAAATTCTTCTTTTTTAGTGTTGATGTCCATTAAACTGCTAATTCGGTCTTATTTCCAATAGGATAATGATATAAAACCATTAATTGATGTTCGGACAGACACAGACATTTTATTGCAAAAGCCAGATTTGTTAAATCGCTCACTTATACTTCAAAAAGTCCGACTTCGTATTCTTAAAAGATGGTGAATAATAACAGCAGTATATCATCTGTCATTTAAATTTTGTTAACTCGCCGAGATTGTGCTGAATCGCATTTGTCCCGCGAATATGAGACAAGGGAGAACCTCCATACAAAAAGCTGTTCAAACTAACTTGATAATTTTGTTGAACTGCTAAATCTAGCCACAAATTGTTAATCGCATCTCCGGGCTTGTAGTCGGGAATGTTGTGCTGATAGTAAGGAAAACTGTCTATACAAGTATTGAAAAAGTTCTTGCGCCCGCAATGCTTTAAATATTGATATCGCGGTTTGAATTCTGTTTGATTTTCCAATACTGTATATATAGTATCTGCGAGAGATTCTGGGTCAAATTTGGCGTAAAGACCCGCACCTTCGGGGAAAACAGGCGAGTTGCCTCTGGCGTATTGGTTGAATTCTTCAAAACAAATTACTGGTACGTTGCAACTCATAGCTTCGGTAATTCCCCGGTTTTTTCCTTCGAGGAGGGAACCGAGGACGAATGCTTGCGCCCGCGAATAATATGTGGGGATTTCGCTGTAGTAGTCAACTCTTGGTACTAAGTTAATGTAGTCGGAGGGATTGCCTAAAATTGCCTCGACTTGTTGCCATTCTTTTAATGCGTACTCGTCGAGAGTTTTTAGGTTGCTAGCATCAAATTCGTGGCCGGTGACTACCGTTAATTTTATCGGTTTTTGCGGATATTTTTGGCGGTAAACTTTTAAGGCTTTGGCAATAATTGGCAAATTTTTTTCTTCGGAAATTCGGGCGACGGCTAGCAAGTCGATGTCTTTGGCGGGGACGTTGCGCGGGGAAATTAAGTATTCGTTGATGAAGTCGGTGTCTTGCAGTGGTATGATTGGTTTGTGGGCGCGATCGACATAAGTTTCGCGAAACCACTTATCTCGCTGCGGGTTTTTGTATAAACTCGAGTAGGCGTCAGCTATGGGGGCCCAGGAATAGGACGTTCCCGGGGAATAGGTGAAGGAGAAAAATACTGAGGAAAGTTGGGGAAATAGTTTGTTGATGAGTTCGACTGCTTCGCTGAAGTAAATTCCTTTGATGAAACGCCCTTCGTAAAACAGTGGGGGAAGCAAGACGTAGAAACTGACGGTATCGAAGCGGTGGGGTTGGTCTTCAAATATCTCCCAGCTAAAGGCGTCTAAGTCTGCATAAATTTCGGCGATTGGTTTGTTGATGTGGGGGTTGCGTAAATATGGTTTTTGTCGATCGTAGTTTCCGCGTACCATAGAAGTTTTTTGGTATTATTGTATCGCAATGTTATTTGTTGTGCGAACAAGATTTTTTTATGAACCGCAGAGGACACAGAGGGCGCAGAGGAGAAGAGAAGAGAAGAGAGTTATTCACAATTCATCTAAGGGTTGTTCTAGTGATTCATTGTCGCCAATTGTGAGGGCGAGTTGGTAGATTTGGCGGCGGGGGAGGGATGTTTGTTGCGCTAGCTGGCGGCTGGCTTGGGAACGACTTATGCCTTCTGCAATTAATGTTTGCAATTCTGCTTTGATGGCGTCTTCGGAAAATATTGGTGAGGCTGTTTGGATGCCGGCAATTACGAGGGTGAATTCTCCCTGGGGTTCGCGATTGGTGTAAAGCTCGATCGCACTTTCTATACTACCACGCCAAAACTCTTCGTGCATTTTAGTTAACTCTCTCGCCAGCACAATCTGTCTGTCGCTTCCCAAACTATTTGCTAAATCTTGTAAAGTTGGCCGCAATCGGTGGGGAGATTCGTATAATATTATAGTGCGGGATTCTATTTGCAAAGCTTCTAAACTCTGTTGGCGTTCTTGACCTTTCACGGGTAAGAAACCTTCAAATACAAATCTCTCTGTGGGTAATCCTGATGCAGTTATCCCAACAATGCAGGCGGTCGGGCCGGGAATCGGAATAATGTTAATATTAGCATCGGCGCAGGCTTTGACTAACTCGTATCCGGGGTCAGAAATTCCCGGCATTCCGGCATCGGTGACGAGGGCGATATCTTTGCCTAAAAGCAGTTTGTCAATGAGTTCGGGAAGTCGCTGGTGTTGGTTGTGTTCGTGATAGCTGATTTGGGGAGTTTTGATTTGAAAATGGTGTAAAAGTTTGCCTGTATGGCGGGTATCTTCGGCGGCGATGAAGTCTACTGCTTGCAAGATTCGGATGGCGCGAAATGTCATGTCTTCCAGGTTGCCGATCGGGGTTCCAACGATGTAAAGTATTCCTGTAGTGGGATTTGCTTGCATTTTAAGATTGGGATTTTTTAACGATAGGACACGGGCGGGACGCCCATGCCACAGGCCCATGCCACATATTTAAGAAGATATGAAAACTGGATTGTTTTTGGGATTGGCGACTTTAGATTTAGTTTATTTGGCCGAGAAGCCTCCGGGTGAAAATCAGAAAGTTGTTGCTTCTGATTGTACCATTGCTGCGGGCGGGCCGGCGGCCAATGCTGCGGTCACTTTTAGCTATTTGGGGAATGCGGCGGTATTGGCTGGCGTTTTGGGGACTCACGCGATCGCCCAATTAATTCGTGCAGACTTAGCGGAGTATAATGTCAGGATAATTGATTTGGAACCCGGGCGATCGCACTCGCCGGCAGTTTCTTCGATTATTGTAACTGAAGCAACGGGCGATCGATCGGTAATTTCCATCAATGCTACGAAATCGCAAGTTGACAGTCAAACAATTAATCAGGATATTTTAACATCAGTTAGTATTGTACTGCTTGACGGACATCAAATCGCAGCCAGCCAAGAAATAGCTCAACTTGCCCACTCAAAAAACATTCCCATTGTCCTCGACGGCGGCAGTTGGAAACCCGGATTAGAGGAAATATTGCCTTTTATAGAATGGGCGGTATGTTCGGATAACTTTCATCCGCCCAACTGCGACAATTCCGAACAAGTCTTTGCTTACTTGTCCGCAGCCGGAATTGCCAATATTGCCATCACTCGCGGCGAAAAATCAATTTTATACCTCAGCAATGGCAGTTACGGCACTATAGAAGTACCTCAAATTCAAGCCACAGACACTTTAGGCGCTGGCGATATTTTTCACGGCGCTTTCTGTCACTACATTTTGCAAAATAACAACTTTACAAATACTCTCACTGCAGCAGCTAAAATCGCTTCCGATTCCTGCAAAAACTTCGGAACCCGCGCCTGGATGAATAAGGGTTAACTTTAATTAAAAATTCAGCAAAGTATCCGGGGAAAACCCCTCCCAGCTAGAAAAATTGAACTGGCAACACCTGTTAAGTTAAAATCCTGACAGCAACCTCGACAAAATTTGTGAACTTCTCTCTTCTCTTCCTTCGCGCCCTTTGCGCCTTCGCGGTTCGTTAACAAAATTGCTATATTAGTAAGACAAGTTAAAGTCACACAAAACACTCCCAAAACAACATACCCCAATCATGCCTGACACCCAACCTCTAAGTATCACCCTTCCCCCTTTGCGGATTACCCTAACAGAACAACAGCAAGTTAACCTAGAATGGCTGACACAAAACTTGCCAAATCTACTCACCCCAAGCAAACAAGAAGTCCCCGACAATATGAAACAGTGGGTGGCGGCCAACAAATTATTAAATCAACCCGACGCAGAAATCATTCAAGCGCTAATAAGTACCGGCATAGATGCGGAAACAGCCACCGCAGAAGTTAGGGAAATCTCATCTCATCCCTACTTTCAAGCAGGCAGCCATTACGTGCAGTTATTGCAGAAATTAGAATCGCATCTCAGGATTAGCAATCAATTAGCTGCATTATCTTCCAAGTTTGGCACAATCGAACGCAAAAGCAGCCTTTCTAGAGAGTATTTTCTCGAAAATTACTACGCAAAAAATACTCCAGTAATTATTACCAACATCATGCACAACTGGAAAGCGTTGCAGTTGTGGACACCGGAGTATTTGCAGCAAAAATACGGCGATGCAGAGGTACAAATCCAAGCTAACCGCAATTCCGACCCTAATTACGAAATTAAGATAGAAAATCACAAAAAAACTGTTTTTTTCCGGAAATATGTAGAGATGGTGGTCAATGGCGGGCCTAGCAACGACTACTACATGGTTGCTAACAACCAAACTCTGGAAAGAGAGGAATTTAAACCGCTATTTAACGACATTGAAATATTCCCAGAATACCTCAATCCCGCCGATACAAAAGGCCGAGTTTTCTTTTGGTTCGGGCCGCAAGGTACGATTACGCCCCTCCACCATGACCCAGTTAATTTAATTTTAGCTCAAGTGTCGGGTCGCAAACTAATTAAATTGATTTCGCCGCAGCAAACACCTCTGCTTTACAATCATGTCGGTGTTTTCAGCAAAGTTGACGGCGAAAATCCAGATTATGACAAATACCCGCTTTACAGAGATGCGAAAATTATTGAAGTAATTTTGGAACCGGGAGAGGCTATCTTTATTCCGGTCGGTTGGTGGCACCATGTAAAATCATTGGAGGTTAGTATTTCGGTGTCGTTTACTAATTTTGTGTTTCCCAATTATTATGAATGGAAATATCCTCATATTAATTGGTAATTGCTAATGTATGGTTCCCAGGGGCGGACACGGGGGCACCGCCCCTACAGAAATCTGCGTTAATCGGCGTTCATCTGCGGTTCAAAAAAAAGAAATTCATGAAAAGTCTCGAAGAAATCAGCGAAATTGCCCGATCGATCGCCTGGAGTGCATCAGATATCCTACAATCCTATTATCGGCAGGATTCCAACACTCCTAACCTCGACATCCAAGAGAAAAAAGATGGCCCCGTCACCGCCGCCGATGTCGCTGTCAATTCTTACATTCTCGACGAATTGCAGTCGGCTTTAGGGAATGCAGAATTTGGCTATCTCAGCGAAGAAACTTACAAATCTTATTTAAAAACCAACGGTCAAGTTCCCTTACCCCAAAGTTGGGTTTGGATTATTGACCCTTTGGATGGAACGCGAGATTTTATTGACAGGACAGGGGAATTTGCCGTTCACATTGCTTTAGCGTTCGAGGGAAGACCGGTATTAGCAGTTGTGGCTTGGCCGGAACAGCAAAAGATTTATTACGCAATCCGCGATGCGGGTGCTTTTATGGAAATTCGGGACGGTTCTGCGGTAAAATTGCAAGTTTCGGCGCGAAATATAGTGGCAGATTTACCTATAGTAACTAGCCGCAGTCACCGGGACGATCGCTTTAATCAATTGTTACAAAAACTGCCTTGTCAAAATCAAATAGCTGTCGGCAGTATCGGCTGTAAAATTGCGACAATTGTGGAACAAAAGGCTGATGTTTATATTGCGCTTTCTGGAAAGTCTGCGCCGAAAGATTGGGATTTGGCGGCGCCGGAATTAATTTTGACGGAAGCGGGCGGCCGATTTACTCGTTTTGACGGTTCTGCTTTGCAATATAACCGGGGAGATGTGAGTCAGTGGGGGGGTTTGTTGGCGAGTAACGGTTGCTGTCACGCTGCTTTGTGCGGGAATGCTGAGGCGATTTTAGCAGGGATAGATGCGGGTTTGCGGTAGTCAAAAGTTTAGTAGGGTGCGTTAGAAGACCGTATTTTCTGCACGACTAATTGTTTACGCACCCTAAAGTATGTATCAAAATTATCAAAATTGCTGAGTTTGAAATTTCAGTACAATTGCACTTACGTTTCATAAATATTTGTGGTAAATCGATAGCGCATTTTTTCAGTAAAAATACTTAAGTATTTTTCACATTTTTATCAAAATTTTAATTAATCAACTATTTTTTAAGAAAAATTTACATTTTATCTGTAAAAAAACTGTTATGGTGACGACAAAAGATCTGGACTCACCGGGTTTTTACGGAGAAAGGGTGTGTCTGTATAAATAAAAATTGATAGATAGTTTCGGACGCAAGTCACGAAAGGGCGGAATTTTTGTATTTTTTTGAAGCCCGAGTCAGGTGGATTATGCCCAATTTAAATATTCCAGTTTCAGTAAGGTCGATCGCCTTTATCGACACTCAAGTTGAAGATTATCAAAGTTTGATGGTCGGAGTAAAACCGGGTACGGAAGTAGTCGTTTTGGATGGGAACCGGGATGCGATCGACCAAATTACAGAAATTTTAAGCCATCGTACCAATATTGACAGCATTCACATTGTTTCTCACGGCAGTCCAGGCAACTTGCAACTCGGCGACGTTCGCTTTAGTTTAGATGATATAGAGTGCGATCGGCATTCTCTACAGCAGTGGTTTTCGCCACGAACCGACTCAATCCCCAACACTCGACCTCACATTCTTTTGTATGGGTGCAACGTAGCAGCAGGCGAGACAGGTAAAGCATTTATAAAACGCTTGAGTGAGTTAACCGGCGCGTCGGTTGCGGCTTCCGAAAACCTCACCGGAAGTGCAGCAAAAGGCGGCGACTGGTTCCTAGAAGTAACATCAGGGAAAATAGCAACATCTTTAGCATTTCGACCAGAAGCGATCGCAGCTTACAGCCACGTCCTCAATACCTTTAGTCCTGGTGGTAATTTTAATGCCGGAAGCAGTCCATATTTTGTTGCTGCTGCCGATTTCAATACCGATGGCATCTTAGATTTAGCTGTTGCTAATGTCACCTCGGATATGGTTTCTATTTTACTGGGAAACGGTCAAGGAGGATTTAACTCGGGCACTGATTTGACTTCGGTATTTGTTCCTACCGCGATCGCAGTTGGAAATTTTAACGGCGATAACTTTTCCGACTTAGCGATAACTTCCGCACGAGGTGCCGAATTTAGCAGCATTTATATCTTTTTAGGAGCTGGTAATGGCAACTTTAACAGTCCGACATTTTTGACTGCGAGGGACAACCCTAGTGCGATCGCTGTCGGCAATTTTAATGCTGATGATTTACTCGACATGGCCGTTACTCACCCCAGCAGCAATACTTTTGCACCTGAAGGCGATGTTGCCATTTACCTGGGAACGGGACAAGGCAATTTTTCCACTCCTGTTACTGTGAATGTCGGGCAAAATCCCAGCGCGATCGCTGCGGGAGATTTTAACGGCGACAATTTCTTCGATCTCGCCGTCGTCAACCAAAATTCTAATAATATTACCATATTATCGGCAAATGGTCAAGGTAGTTTTGGCAATCCGACTAATATTAATGTCGGTCAAAGTCCGAGTGCGATCGCACTCGGAGATTTTAACGGCGACAATTTTCTCGATATCGCGGTAGCCAACAGCGGTTCTAATAACGTTTCAATTTTATTGGGAACAGGAAATGGCAGTTTTGGCATTCCGACCAATATTAATGTTGGCTTAAACCCAAGTGCGATTAAGATTGGCGATTTTAATGGCGACAACAAACTAGATTTAGCTGTTAGCAACAGCGGTGCTAATAACGTTTCAATTTTGGCGGGAAATGGAACTGGCGGTTTTAGCACTGCGACCAACTTTAACGTCGGAACAAATCCGAGTTCTCTGGCGATCGCAAATTT
>JAICRN010000515.1 GCA_025937335.1 Microcoleus sp. TY_ISSM_2_bin.22 | reverse complement strand
GACTAAAAATCTACGGTTACGACTCTCTCGAAGAAATCTTAGGCAAAAGTTGGAAAATCTTCTATGAAGGTGCAGAACTGCAAAGATTTGAGCGAGAAATTGTGCCAGCTTTAGTGCAGAAAGGTTGTTACAGCACCGAAGCAGTCGGATGCCGCCGCGACGGATCGAAAGTCCCTATAGATGTTTCCCTGACAATCCTGCCCGACGGGGAAACCATTTGCATTGTTCGCGATATTTCCCAAAGAAAAAAAACAGAAGCAGCACTGCGAGAAAGCCAGCGGTTAACTCAACAAATTGCTGAGGCAAGTCCTAATATGTTGTATGTTTACGACTTAATAGAACAAAAAAATATCTATGCAAACGCTTCTCTATACCACATTCTCGGCTATACAGTAGAGGAGATGCAGGCAATCGGGCCGTGGATGATGTCAACTTTAATTCACCCGGAAGATGCAATCAAAATACCTGATTATTTACAGCAAGTCGAAACTGGAATGGAAGGGGATATATTTGAAATTGAATACCGAATCAGGCACAAGGATGGTTCTTGGCGCTGGATTGTGAGCCGAGATACTGTATTTGCGAAAACAGCAGACGGGAAGTTAAAACAAATTCTCGGCACGGGAACTGATATTACAGAAAGCAAGCAAGCAGAAGATGAAATTAAGCTGTTGCTGGCAGCAACTCAAGCAATTAGTAAGTCAGCCGATTTTCACAGCGCCCTCCCAGATATCCTGCAGTTGCTGTGCAATGCGATCGGCTGGAATTTTGCGGAAGCTTGGATACCGGCTGCTAACGGTACTTTTTTGGAACACAGCGAAACTTGGTACGCTACCGATCGCGATTTAGATAGGTTCGGCCGCGAAAGTAAAAAAATTAGATTCGCCGCCGGAGTGGGAGTACCGGGACGGATTTGGTCAACTCGAAATGTAGAGTGGATTGAAGATATTTCTATAGCCAATAATTATCTTTTTGCTCGATCGCAAATGGCGGCCGCAGTGGGACTGAAAGGTTGTTTCGGAGTGCCAATTCGCGCTACATCAAAGGTGCTGGCAGTTTTAGTATTCTGCAAGCGCGACCGATCGATTATCGAACGGCGTATAGTGGAGTTGGTGAAGGCGGTAGCGACTCAGTTGGGTTCTCAGATTCAGCGCAAACAAGCCGAAGAAAAATTGCGCAAAAGCGAAGAACGCTGGCAGTTAGTTCTCAAAGGTAATCAAGACGGAATTTGGGATCTGAATCTTCAAACAAATGAAGCTTTTCGGTCGGCCCGCTGGCACGAAATTATCGGTTATGCAGAGGGGGAAATTGATAGCAGGAACAGCGAATGGATCGATCGCATCCATCCAGACGATCGCTTGCGAGTGCAATCAGCAATTCAAAATTATCTCGACCGCGAAACCCCCAATTACGCCGCCGAGTACCGCTTGCGGTGCAAAGACGGCGGCTACAAGTGGGTGCTCGCCCGCGCCCAAGCAGTGTGGGACGAAGCCGGAAACCCCCTGCGGATGGTGGGTTCGATGACGGATATCAGCGATCGCAAAGCAGCAGAATTAGCTTTGTGGCGGGTCACTCAAGCCGTCGAAAGTACCAGCGACGCGATCGCGATCGCCGACTTGAAAGGGCGGTCTATTTACCACAATCAAGCCTTCATTCAGCGTTACGGCTACACGGTGCAAGAACTCAACGAACTCGGCGATAGCACCCTGCTTTACGTCCGGCCTAAAAATTACAAACAAATCTATAAAAACCTTCGCCAAGGTCGCTCTTGGTGCGGCGAAATTGCGCTGCAAAATAAGCTCGGCGAAGCTGTTACCGCTCTGGTGCGAGCCGACAGTATTAAAGATATAAATGGCTATTCAATAGGGTTAATTGCAGTGATTACAGACATCACAAAACGCAAAGAATCAGAAGCCACTTTGCGCCAGCAATTAAAACGCGAACAGTTGGCAGTAGCCATGCTGGAACGTATTCGCTCTTCTCTAAATTTAGAAGAAATTCTCACCAAAACAGTCGAAGAAGTGCGGCATTTTTTGCAAGTAGACCGCACTGTTATCTACCAATTCAATCCGGATTGGAGCGGGTTTATCGCTGTCGAGTCGGTGGACGCAAATACCAAACCAATTGTCGGAATAGAAATTTACGACCCCTGTTTTGGGGAAGCCTATGTTAATCTTTACCAAGACGGCAGAATTAGAGCTATAGATAATGTTTACAATGCCGGCCTCACCGACTGCCACTTGAGTTTGTTGACTCGGTTGGATGTGAAAGCGAATCTGGTAGTGCCGATTTTGCAAGGCAAAAACTTGTGGGGGCTGTTAATTGCCCACCACTGCTCGGGCCCGCGTCCCTGGCACAAATTGGAGGCAGAGTGCCTGAAACAATTGGGGGTGCAGTTGGCGATCGCCATTCAGCAATCTACGCTATTTGAACAAGCACAAACCGAAATTGCCGAGCGAAAACTTGCAGAAGCCGCCCTGCAATTAGCCGCATTAGCTGCCGAATCGGCCAGCCGGGCTAAAAGCGACTTTCTCGCCAACATGAGCCACGAATTGCGGACGCCTTTGAACGGAATTTTAGGATATATTCAATTGCTAAAACTAGATAAGAATTTAACCGCCGATCAGCAGGAAAGTCTCAACAACGTTCACCAGTGCGCCAACCACCTCCTGATGCTAATTAATGACGTTTTAGACCTTTCTAAAATCGAAGCTAGTAAAATGGAACTCTCACCGGCAAACCTGCATTTTCCCAGCTTTGTTAAAAGTATTGTTGATTTGTTCCAGATGCGATCGGCTCAAAAAGGAATTGCCTTTAATTACGAGCAGGTGTCTGGGCTGCCAGACGCAGTTTTTGCTGACGAAAAAAGGTTGCGCCAAGTTTTGATTAATTTGCTCAGCAATGCCGTTAAGTTTACTAACAGCGGCAGCGTGACATTTAAAGTCGATTATGTAGAAAATTCACCAGAAAATTATCCTGAAACTAACAGCGCCAATTCGAGTTTAACAGCGGAAGTTGCTACTCAAACAATCAATTTGACCGCGAAGTTAGACGCGCAGCAAATGTCGATCCCGCCGCTGGGAACAAAAGAAGCGCGCGAGGTGATAACAGCAGCAAATACTGGCGATCGCGCCCCTACCGCTAAAATTCGCTTTCAAATCGAAGATACTGGCATTGGCATCGGGCAGAATAAATTAGAAGAAATATTTTTGCCTTTTCATCAAGTCGGCGATCATAACAATTTCGTCGAAGGTACCGGACTGGGACTTTCCATCAGCCAAAAATTAGTCACAATGATGGGCAGCCAAATTCGCGTCCAAAGTACCTGCGGCAAAGGCAGCTTATTTTGGTTCGATCTAGACTTGCCCGCAGTCGCCCAGTGTTCTGAACTCCCCTCGACGCAAGAAAAACGCCGGCTTGTCGGTTTTAGCGGCCGCCAGCGCAAAGTGCTAATCGTGGACGATCGCGAAGTAAATCGCGCCATGCTGCACAGGCTGCTTTCTCATTTGGGGTTTGAAATTGCACAGGCCACAGACGGCGCAGACTGCTTGCACAAAGCACAGGAATTTCTACCGGATCTAATTTTAATGGACTTGCTGATGCCCGTAATGGACGGTTGGGAAGCTACTAAGCGGCTGCGACAGTTGCCGCAATTAAAAGATGCGGTTATCCTTGCTTTGTCCGCTCGCGTTTACGAGACTACCAGGCAAGAGAGCATACTTGCAGGTTGCGATAATTTTCTCACCAAGCCGATTCAAACTAACGAGCTGTTAGAATTGTTGCGCCTGCATTTGAGACTAGAATGGATTTACGAAGACGGATCGGAAACCACAAAACTGAAAGCTCAAACTCTCAAAGCATCATCTGAGCTCGCTGCTGCTGACTCAACAATGGTGTCTCCTGCGTCAGAGTCACTCTTGGGCTTGTTAAGATTGGCTGCAATGGGCGATATAGAAGCTATTCTGGAGGAAACTACTAAACTCGAACATTCTGACTCGACATTAGTGCCTTTCGTTCATCACGTGCGCCAACTTGCTAAAGGATTTCAGCTCAAGCAAATTCGAGATTTTTTGAAGCAACAGTTGTCGTAAAATTGACAGTAGTTAACAGACAACTCAAAATCAGTTAAATCTCACATATTCCACCATTTTCAATAACGGGTTCTTCGACCCGTAAAGCGACAACTTAATTTGCTTGTGGGGCGGTCACTCGCAGCCAGCCCCTAAAAGGGTTATTCCAAATAGAAGCATCTACGAAGCAACTGGGTTTCTAGATATGCAGAAAATGCCTTGAATCCGATTGAAAGTCACAACCCACAACTCAACACTCAAGAAAGTGAATGTTTCCCTTGAATATGAACGATAAGAATTCC
Organism: Microcoleus sp. TY_ISSM_2_bin.22; assembly: GCA_025937335.1. Lineage (GTDB taxonomy): Bacteria > Cyanobacteriota > Cyanobacteriia > Cyanobacteriales > Microcoleaceae > Microcoleus. Next base: position 72 of record JAICRN010000515.1, on the reverse strand, counting down.
GAAAGAAGCATCATACTAATTGTTGATGACAACCAAACAAATCTCGACGTACTTTTTGAGTTGTTAAGGAAT
>JAICRN010000059.1 GCA_025937335.1 Microcoleus sp. TY_ISSM_2_bin.22 | reverse complement strand
TTGGTTAAATTGAACCGCTGTTGATTCTGTATTCACTGTTGATGGCATATGGGCGGCGGCTCCAGAGGCAGGAATTAAATAAGGTAGTCAAAACGTTTCACAATTATACTCGGGTTTGACACTAACTTTACCGGACTTGTTCCCCCTATTCTTAATTTTTTTTTACTCTCGGTGCTATCGATAAACCGCGTTTCTCGGATGATTTTTTTGATTTGACTGCTAAATATTTAAGAAGCAACCCGGTTTCTGGCCCATTTGCGCGCCAGTCGGTACTTTTGTAGGTTCTGAACGATCGCCCGTTTTATAAAGAAAAGTAAACCCTGCCGGTTCTTGCTTGTGGGATGGTTTCTTGTGGCCTGGGCAAAGGAGATTGCACCCTTTTCTAAAGCCTTTTTACCGGCGGGCTAGGAGCAACGGCCCACAATAAAGTAATTCACTCTTCGCGGAACGGGCCAGAAAGCCTGTTTTTGAGCAGGGTGAAAGATGTGCGATCGCGCTCAAACAAGAATTGCCTTTTTAGCAAAAAACGATCGCCCTTGTGGGAGAAAGCGATCGCCCTTTTTTTTCCACAATTAGTTAACAACTATTAGTAATTACTAATTAAGCCGCTGCGGCTGCGTCTTCTTCTGCGTCTTCGGCTTCAGAACCTGCTTGAATTCCCAGCACGGTAACAACCACCTGATCTGATTCGCCGAGAGCTACCACTCCTGCAGGCAAAACTAATTCGTGAATGTGCAGCGCATCCCCAACCTTTAAATTAGAAATATCTACTTCAATTGCTTCAGGAATGCTGTCAGGTTTGCACTTAACTGCTAGTTGCGTCAGCACGGTATCCAAGATACCGCCTTCTAACTTTACGCCGACAGCTTCGCCGACAAAATTCAGCGACACTCCAACTTCCAGGCTGTCTTGAGTGGCTACGGAGAAAAAGCTCAGGTGGTAAGGATAGCCCTTCCAAGGATGAACTTGAACTTCGCGCAGTAAGGTTTTTCCGCTCCAAGAGAGGTCGGGAATGCTGAGGTCAATTAGGGCATTGTTGACTACGTGCTTTTTGAGCAGGTGTTCAACTGTTTTGGCTTTAATGGTAAGGGCAATGGATTCAGAGCCTTTGTGGCCGTAGAGGACGGCGGGAATCAATCCAGAGCGGCGGAGGGCGTTAGGTTTGCTGCCTTCTGCCCGCTTTTGACATTCTACTGCGAGTTCCATTTTATGACTTTCTGTTGATTGTTTTTACATTTTATCAAATTTATGCTACAGCGATCGAACTTAATTAAATTCGCTGAAGATTTGATAAAAATTGAGAATTGGAAATTGGGAATTGGGCTATTCTGGCAATCTCTGCCTCTCCAACTTTCCCAATCTCCCCATCACTCTTTCCCAATCTAAAATGGTTAGGCTGGAGTACCGTCTGCTGAAAGCAAAGCGCGTTTCGGACCGTGAATCGGGTCTTCTACAATAATAGTTTGGTCGCGGCTCGCACCGAGAGAAACAATTGCGATCGGCACTTCTATCAAATCTGCCAAAAACTTCAGATAATTCAAAGCTTGCTGCGGCAAATCTTCCAAATTCCGGCACTTTTCCGTAGACTGCTTCCAACCGGGAAGGGTTTCGTAAATAGGTTTGCACCGAGCAAATATCCGGGAACTTTTGGGGAAATCAACACATTTTTCGCCGTCAATTTCGTAAGCAACGCAAACTTTTATTTCTTCTAATTGATCCAAAACATCTAGTTTGGTAATTGCCAGACAGTCAAGGCCGTTGATGCGGACTGCGTAGCGGCCGATTACCGCATCGAACCAACCGCAGCGGCGTTTGCGGCCGGTTGTCGTGCCGAATTCTGCACCTCTGTCGCCCAAAATTTCGCCTATTCCATCTACCATTTCGGTAGGGAAGGGGCCTTCCCCGACGCGGGTTGTATAAGCTTTTGCTACGCCAATTACGCGATCGATCGCTGTCGGGCCGACTCCGGTTCCCACACAAGCCCCACCAGCGATGGGATTGCTGGAAGTAACGTAAGGATAAGTACCGTGGTCTAAGTCTAATAAAGTGCCTTGCGCGCCTTCAAACAGAATATTTTTCCGCTTGTGAATTCCCTCATAAATCTTCAGGGAACTATCTACTACGTGCGGCCGCAAACGTTCGGCATAAACTCGATATTCATCAATTACGTCTTGCGGATTTAAAGGCGGTAAATTGTAGAGTTTTTCAAGAAGGACATTTTTACAATTAATTGTCCATTCCAGTTGTTCTTGCAACCCTTCCAAGTCCATTAAATCTAGCATCCGAATGCCAGTGCGTTCCGACTTGTCGGCGTAAGTAGGGCCAATTCCGCGTCCCGTCGTCCCGATTTTATAATTTCCCCGCTGTGTTTCCGATGCTACATCAATTAATCGATGATAGGGCATCGTTACGTGAGCCGTCTCCGAAATCATCAGGGAGGCTGTCGAAATATTCAGTTGCTCTAACTGATCTAACTCTGCAATTAAAACTTTAGGGTCGATCACCGTACCGCAGCCGATGATACACTCTTTATCAGGGTAGAGAATCCCGGACGGAATTAAGTGCAGTTTGAAAGTCTGACCGTTTACTACCACGGTGTGACCGGCGTTGACGCCCCCTTGGTACCGGACAACGATATCTGCGGATTTGCTGAGCAAATCGGTAATTTTGCCTTTTCCTTCATCGCCCCACTGGGCGCCGATCACAACTACGTTAGCCAAGGGTTTCTCGCGTTCAGTTCAGGTTGACACAATCTCCGATTATCTATGAATGCGTCCCAAATGTCAAATAAATTTTTGTTACAATTGAGATACTTGAGGCTGTATTGCTCTCAAAAACCAACTTCCAGCCCTATCGAGGGACTTGGGAAGGGAGAGTAGGAGAGGGGAAGAATGGGTGAGGATTTGACGAGTTTTTAGGGGAATCCCATGTGCAGCTTAAATGTGGAAGAGTTTACCTGCCGGAGGTTGTTGGCTAGTATTTGGGAAAACCCGGTTTCTGGCCACTGATGCGTATAGGACTAAATTACAAATTCTTCAATCCTTCAATCCTTCAATCCTTCAATTCTTCAATCCTTCAATTCTTTCAATCTAAAATCTAAAATCTAAAATCTAAAATCGCATGACTTTACACGCTGAGTTGCACCGCCATCTAGGTGGTTCTGTCGTTCCTAGGGTGCTGTGGCGGTATTTCGATCGCCACAATGCTGAGATGGTTAATCGATTTCAAGAATACTCGGAGTTTGAGGAGTTTTACACTCGTCCGCGCAATACTCTCAATGAGTATTTGGAACTGCACACGCTGGTAGAAAGCGTTCAAACTGTTGAGACTTTGCCTTATTTTATCTATCGGTTGATGCGGGGCGCTTACGTGTTTGAAAATCTGGCTTATTTGGAGTTGCGCTATACGCCTTATTTGCGGACTCCAGAACATTTGGATCGGTCAGAACGCATTGATTTGATGGCAGAAATTGTAAAGGTTGTGGGCAAGGCAAGTCAAATTAGCGATTGTCCGATTGTTACCAGCCAAATTTTGTGCATGCACTCGCGTTTGCCTTATGAAGTGAATCGGGCGATCGTAGATTTGGCGGCCGGGATGGGAGAATATGTTTGCGCGATCGATATAGCTGGGGGCGATGATTGTATTGGCGAGCGTTTGGAGGAGTTTGTGGGATTGTACCAGTACGCGAGGTCGATCGGCATCAAAACCACCGGCCACCTCTACGAAACAACCTCTGGCTGTTATCCCGAACTTCTGCCCTATCTGATGCGTATCGGCCACGGGATTCAAATTCCGTTAAAATATCCCGAACTGCTGCCAGAAGTCGCGCGCCAGGGTCAATGCTTGGAAGTTTGCCCGACTACCTATCTCAAAACGGGGACGTTGCAGGATATGCGCGAATTAAAGGTTGTGTTCGATCGATGTTTTGAAGCTGGTGTCGATATTGCCATTTGTACCGACAACGCGGGATTGCACAACGTGCGATTGCCTTTCGAGTACGAGAATTTGTTAACTTTGGATATCATTGATTTTCGGCAATTGCAAGCGTGTCAAGAGGCCGCTTTCCGCCATGCTTTCGCGTGGCCCTACGGGGAGCGGCCTGTGAAAATGCTGACGGGTTTGTTGCAGCATGAGTCTGTGGGGGCGATCGTTAATTAAAGAATATCTATTGAATGAACCGCTTTCGTCGCGAAGGAAGAGAAAGAGGAAGATAGGCAGATGTTTTCAGGTAAAAACTCTACTTGGAAATGAGAAAAACCTCTTTCTTCTCTTCCTTTGCGCTCTTTGCGTCTTCGCGGTTCGTTTAAAAAACATATTTGTAAAAATATAATAAGCGTCTGGCGATCCGCAATCGGTAGCAAGTTATAGTTTGAAGGCAGAATCATCAATATAAAAAGATAAAAAAACGATGACAAATATGGACGCTTACTGGATGCCCTTCACTGCCAACCGACAGTTTAAAGCGAATCCGCGAATATTGGTTTCGGCCAAAGATATGCACTTTACAACTGATGATAACCGCTCAATTTTAGATGGTACTGCGGGGCTGTGGTGCGTGAATGCCGGACACGCTCGCGAGACAATTGCCGAAGCAGTTAAACAGCAGGTTTTGCGTTTGGATTACTCCCCAGCTTTTCAGATGGGACATCCGGGTGCTTTTGAATTGGCAGAACGTTTAGTAAAGATGATTCCGGGCAATTTCGATCGCGTTTTCTTTACTAATTCGGGTTCGGAATCTGTTGAAACTGCTTTAAAAATTGCGATCGCTTATCACCGGGTAAAAGGTGAAGGAACTCGGCAAAGATTGATCGGCAGGGAACGCGGCTATCACGGCGTTGGTTTTGGAGGAATTTCTGTCGGCGGTATCGGTACAAACCGCAAGTTTTTTGGCAGTTTGCTGACGGGAGTCGATCATTTGCCTCACACTCACAATCTCGAACACAATGCTTTCAGCCGCAAACAACCGGAATGGGGAGCGCATTTGGCGGATGAATTGGAGCGGATTGTCGCTTTGCACGATGCGTCGAATATTGCAGCGGTAATTGTCGAACCGGTGGCTGGTTCTACAGGGGTTTTGATTCCCCCGAAAGGTTATTTGGAGCGGCTGCGGGCGATTTGCGACAAATACGGAATTCTGCTGATTTTTGATGAGGTAATTACCGGATTCGGGCGTTTAGGTTCCAGTTTTGCAACGGAATATTTTGGGGTGGTTCCCGATATTGTGACGGCGGCAAAAGGGATAACTAACGGTACGGTGCCGATGGGGGCGGTGTTTGTGAAAGAAGGCATTTACGATGCTTTTATGAATGCTCCTGAAAATGCGATCGAGCTTTTTCACGGTTATACTTATTCTGGTCATCCTCTGGCTTGTGCGGCTGCTTTGGCGACGCTGGATATTTATGAGGAAGAAAGGTTATTTGAACGAGCCGATAAGATGGCTGGTTACTGGGAAGATGCGGTGCATTCTTTGAAGGGGGTGCGGCACGTAATTGATGTCCGCAATCTGGGACTGGTGGCGGGTATTGAGTTGGAATCTATTGCTGGAAAGCCTGGTAAACGGGCTTTTGATTGTTTCTTGCAGTGCTATGAAAAAGGTTTGCTAATTCGGACTACTGGTGATATTATTGCTTTGTCGCCGCCGCTGATTATTGAGAAGGAACATATCGATCGCCTTGTGGAAATTTTGACAGGGGTTTTGCAGGAGATGGAGTAGGATTTAACGAACCGCGAAGGCGCGAAGGACGCGAAGGAAGAGAAAGAAGAAGATGTTTTCAGGTAAAGACTCTACTTAGAAATGACATCAAATTCGTTGGTATCAGAATTATTAATTTCTCTCTTTTCTTCCTCTGCGGTCTCTGCGGTCTCTGCGGTTTAATCATTCCGAAAAAACCGTCAACGATATGAGAAAGACCTCTCTCTTTCCTTCCTTCGCGCTCTTCGCATCTTCGCGGTTTATTCCAATATGTTATAATGATTAACAACTAATGACGAATGACTAATAACTATGGTACTGTTAACTGCAAAAATCTCTGCTAACGAGTTAGCAAATTTGGCTGTAGATTTGATTCGGAAAACAGGTTGCGAGTACGGTGATGTGCGTTTTTGCAGTTACCGAAGGCAGAATCTTTACGCGCGCGATCGATCTTTAAGTCAACTGTCAGATAATGTAAGTTCCGGTTTTGGCGTGCGAGTGCTTCTAGACGGCGCTTGGGGGTTTGCCGCCAGTCACAGCAAAACGCCGGCAGAGGTTGCAAGAATAGTCGCTTTGGCTGTAGAAATCGCTAAAGGCAGCCGCTTAACTCAGAAGGAACCGGTGCGGTTAGTGCCTGTGGAAAAATATGTCGATACCTACATTACTCCGATCGCAATTGACCCTTTTTCTGTACCCGTTGCTGACAAAGCTGAACTGCTGCTAACTATCAACGAGCGGCTGCTAGGATACGGCGCACAAGGCATCAAAAAAGCTTCTTCTTTTTTGCAGTCAAGCCGCGAAGACAAGGTTTTTGCTTCCACAGAAGGCTCGCTAATCGAACAAACAATCTACCGCAGCTATCCGGGTTTTGGCTGTACGGCAATTGCGGGCGGCGATGCCCAAAGTCGCAGTTACGAACGCCCGCCGCTGAATATCGGTTACGAACATATTAATCCCGATGATTTGTTGAGTCAAGTTGAAAGAGTTGCGGCTGAAGCTATTGAGAAAGTGGCTGCTCCCAAACTCCCGGCTGGTATTTGCAAATCCCTGATTCTTAAACCGACAAATTTGTTTTTGACAATCCACGAATCTGTCGGTCATCCAACTGAATTAGACCGGGTTTACGGCTACGAATCTAATTTTGCTGGCACGAGCTTTGCTACTACAGATCATTTAAATAAACTGCAATACGCTGCACCTTGGGTGAATTTTAAGTGCGATCGCACTCAACCGGGTGGCCGCGGTACAATGGGTTACGATGATGAGGGCGTAAAATCACAAGAGTGGTACGTTGTCAAGGATGGAATTTTAGTTGATTATCTCACTGACAGAGAGACGGCTTATCGCCTCGGACGCGGTAGCAGCAACGGTTCTGCTTGCGCTGACAGTTGGTCGAGCGTGCCGATGGTGAGAATTCCCAATTTGGGATTGGAACCTGGCCCGGATGGCGGCAGCCATACTGCTACTTTGGCAGAGATGATTGCGGATACGGAAGACGGGATTTTAATCGACGGTATGGGTAGTTATTCCATCGACCAGCAGCGGCGCAATTTTCAATTCGGCGGCGATGCTTTTTGGAAGGTGGAAAAAGGTAAAGTTGTCGGTATGTTGAAGGATGTAACTTATCAGGCGATGACTACTGATTTCTGGAATCAAATAGATGCGATCGGGCCGGCTTCGGAGCTGGTTCAGTGCGGTACTAATATATGCGGAAAGGGCGAGCCGATGCAGGTTGCTCAGATGACTCACGCTTGTGTGCCGGTGCGAGTGAGGGATATTCAAATTGGGTAATAGGGCATGGGGCATGGGGCATCGGTTCTTAGTTATTAGTTAATTGCTAACAATGCCCAATTTGCAAGGCCCAATTCGCAATTACCAATTCGCAATTACCAATTCGCAATGCCTAATTACCAATCATGATTGTAACAACATCGCCCGCAAGTTTAAGTGAAGACCAAGCCTTATCTGTAGTAGAAAAAGCAGTCAAACTATCCAAAGCAGAGGAAGTATTTGTCAGTCTCTCTACTGGCGAGGAATCTCTTTCGAGATTCTCGGAAAATCAAATCAGCCAAAATATCAGCAAAACTGTATTTAACCTGAGCATTACTAGCTATTTTGGCAACAAAAGCGCCTCTGCTGCTGTTACAGAATTTGATGAAGATGCGATCGCCTCCGCCGTCAAGCGATCGGAAGAATTGGCCAGAATTGCGCCGGCAGACCCCGAATGGATGCCGCTGCTGCCGCCTCAAACCTACGATTTGCGATCGCCCGCCTTCGACACAGCAACGGCAACTGTATCGCCTCTAGCGCGGGCCCAAATGGTGCAGCAAGCTTGCGCCATTGCTTCCCAGGGGGGGGCTCACGGTTCGGGTACTTTGAGCGCTGATGCGTCGCTGTACGCGATCGCCTCGTCAACCGGACTCCGCGCCTGCAACCAGTCTACAGAGGCGGATTTCAGCTTTACTGCTCGCATTGAAGACGGTTCTAGCTGGGCTCAGAGCACTGCTTGGAGTATCAACGAATTGCCCATCGCCGAATTAGCAGAACAAGTGCTCGATCGGGCGAAATCCTCCCGCAACCCCCGCGAAGTCACTCCCGGCGTTTATCCGGTAATCCTTGACGGCGCTGCTTTTGCGGGCTTGCTACCGTGGGTGATTTGGGGGCTGGATGCGAGGGCGGCGGATGAGGGGCGATCGTTTATGTCGATCGCCGATGCAGAGGGAAAACCAGCGGGAAACCGCGCGGGGGAACAACTTTTTAGCCCGTTAGTGCAAGTGCAGCGCGATCCGGCTCATCCTTTGTTGCGATCGAATACTTTTTTCGGCGACGGATTGAGCAATAACTATTTGGAAATCATCAAAGATGGCGTCCCTCAAAGTTTGTCTTATTCCCGCTACTGGGCCGCACAAAAAGGCAAAGAGGCAAAAGGTGCTTATTACCCGATCGTAATGACAGGTTCCGACCAAAGTTTAGCAGATTTAATTGCTCAAACCGAGCGAGGAATTTTTGTAAGTCGAGCTTGGTACGTGCGCTACGTTAATCCGAAAACATTGGAAGTAACGGGGATGACTCGCGACGGTACTTTTTGGATTGAGGATGGCAAAATTGCTTACCCGATTAAAAACCTGCGTTTCAATCAAGTTTTACCTGATATGTTGCGCGATGTGGATGCAGTTAGTGCGGTCAAGCGTTACGGCGGTAGTGTCGTGCCCGGAGTGCGCGTGAAAGCTTTTAATTTCACGAGTATTACTGACAGTTTGTAACTCGCACATTATACCGTAGGGTGCGTCGCCACAAACAATCTGTAATTAAAATCGAAAATCTGGTAGCGACGCACCCTACAAGGGGTGGATTTTACCAACTATCTTGACCTAAAACAAATTATATTGTAAACCCGCCCTCATCCTTTACTCTGATAAATACAACATTAATCTAATCAAAAATCTAATCAAAGAATGCCTCAACTAGATATACATCCAGTTAAAAATCCACAAGAATTAGAAGAGATGTTTTACCAGCGGTGGCTGGTTTTGCGATCGCCTCTAGGAATGGAGATTGGTAGCGAAAGGGACAATCACGAAGATGGTGCTTTGCATTTAATTGCCGTGTGCGATCGCAAAATCATTGCTTCAGCCCGACTGCGAGAATTACCCGCAAAATTAGGAAGCATCAGCTACGTTGCCGTCCTTCCTGAATTTCAAAATCAGGGAATTGGCACTAAGTTGATTAAAAATTTAATAGCAAAAGCTCAGCAAAAAAATCTCAAAACTTTGAGACTTATGTCTCGCATTAATGCCATTAAATTTTACCAAAAACTCGGATTTTCTGAACAAGAAAATTCCTTTGATTACCTGGGAATTCCGCACATATTTATGCAGCTAGAAATTTAATCATCGGCCTATTTAAATTTTACACTCAAGTGTGATGAAATTCTTGTGAGGTGTCCCGCTCGCAAAAAAGAATAATTTAGATGCGTCACAGCCGATCACATAGTCTCGACCAATTTTGGCAGCGAAACTGAAGGAGAGATTGCAAACTTTAACTCCTCCTTTTTCGAGTAAAAATGAATATTTTCTACCGAATATTTGACAAATTCAGACTCTTTTTTAGCACCACAGGAACCTTTGAGTCGAATAGTTTTTGTTTCATCTTTTACCAAATCGGCACGATAGGTGTACGTACCGTCGGCTTTTTCAAAGGTAATTTCAGCTAAAAAAGCATCATTTTTTGTGTCTAAATCGAGAATTTTGCTGGCGACTTTGTAGTTAAACCAATCCCACCCGTAAAGCACGATCAATTCTCTTTCCAAAACTTGGATAGGATTTGGCAAAATTCCCCAACCACGATAAACTTTATTCAAGCATTCGATATCGCCAGTTCGCGTTAAAATTGATTGGAACGACGCGCGATCGAGATTTCCGTAATATCTGCCATCAGGCAAATCGATCGCAGTCGGTGCAAAGCGGTGTCCCCCAAAGTGACTGGATCTCCAGACGCGAACATCATTCAATTGTAACTCAGAAGCTAAAGCAGTTGCTTGGACATAAAAAGGATTGCCGTATCTCGCACAACACATATCGTGACTGCCGTGAGTGCAAACCAAAATATCTCTAGTTTGCTTGTTTTCGGTTTCGCAATCAGGTACTTCTCCAGCTAAATAGCTTTTGACAACTCCCGCTACTTTATCAAAACTATCTACATTAAATTCATGCTTTTCGTAACCGCCAAAAAGTTCCAGGTCTTTATTTTCATAAATCAAAACTTTGCGCTGATTAGAACATTTGGTTCGATCGTTATTTATCAACAAAAATCGGATTTTCTGTTTTGAATGTTCTACTTCCTCTACCAAATCCTTGAGATTTGGGGAAATTTGTTTAGAATTAAACGCTTCAGGTTCCCAAGGTAAACAACATTCAATTAATATATAGGTTTGGTAATTACTACCGCTGCCAATAATATCCTCTTTAACGCATTTAGAAGCATCAGCACAAAAAAACTTATCCATCATTGTTTAACTCATTGTATGTGTCAGAAATTGCTCTTTTTACAAACCATTTATAAGAACTCATGTTCTTCTCCTATTTTAACCAACAAAAATAATTCCTTCAACTACCAGCTTCGACAAAAGTGGCACTACATCTATTTCCCAATCATAATCCGGCAACCAATCCATAACATCTTCCCCAGTAAAAAACTCCGTACTAAATAAATTGTCCGTAAATTTAGCTGTGACTCCTCTCAGGGATACTTCTTTACCTGCAACAACTATTTTGTATCCGCCACCATCAGATAATTCGTGAATTCTCACCCGCTGAAACTTGGGAATTCTAAACTTGGTTTGCACACCATAGGGAAAAATATTGAACCCTGCTTGATGAGGCAAAGAATATTTGGCAACAGGTTTTCCTAAACTGTCCAGATAACTGCTATACTCATCTGCAAGATTTTTACTGTTTGCGTAGCGGTGCAGTTCAGCAATTAAAATGTTGATATTTGCATTGATAGAATCTGCGTTTGTTCGTAGCGGTAAACTTTTGCGCCAATCTGATTGTTCGCGCAATTCGCCAACCAACCATTCTAAAAAGTCAATTCCGGTTTTGCAATGTATTCCTAATGTTAAATGCAGCGATGGTTCTTCGCAAGCAACTGCATAATGCCAATGTCCGCGCGGTATGTAAAGCACATCCCCTGGATGTAAAATACAGCTTAAATATGCTTCGGTTTCTGGTGGTGAAAAAGATGAGGATTTTTGATCTTTCAGCGGATACTTAATTGTGTCTTCAAATACATACCACTGCTTGATTCCGTCTACTTGCAATATAAAAACTTCGTGGGTGTCATAATGGGAAGAAAAGCCTTGTTTCTCCGGCCAGGAACAGTAGGCATTTACTTGATTTTCATAGCCTAAATCGGATTTTATTTCCGCAGCAAAGTGAGCGATTTCTGGAATTATTTTGTGTACTTTATTGATAATTAAAGTTGCTCCCGATTGGCAGGATTTGATGAGGTTTTCATGGGCGCTTTCATCGAGGACTTTTCCTCCTATTGCTAATCGAATATCGGGATATTTTAGTTCGTGAAAGTTGAGGATGTAGTTTAGTTTTTCCCAGGAAAATAGGTGTGCAAAATTTTTCTTACCTTCGCTGGGGATCAAAACTGCTTTGGTTGTCCAATTTTTGTCTAAAAATTCTTTTAGATTGTATGGTTGCAAGAGGTTGGCGATCGATCGCATAATTCTTTATGATAATTATTCTCAATAAACTTTGAAAAAATTAATTCTTAGAGGCAATGCCCCTATAGTTATCCCGCAAGCAAGGAGTACAATCTATTACTTCTTGCTTGGGGATGCGAAGTCTAACAGAAAAGACTTTTAATTATTCGTCGCTACCATCACTGCCACCATCAGCATTCAGATGAGAAGAGATGTTTTTAGCTGTTACCTGCTTGGCAATTTCCTTGACTTCAACTTGAATTTTGCTGGCACGGGATTGTTTGAAAGTCGATCCGTCAATTTGCTTTGACATAAATGTCTCCAAATGTAGTAAACCGATCTAGCTCAGATGTTCCTTAACAATTGTGTTGAGGGTTTAATCTCAAGCTCTAAGTACCTTAGCATAAAGTCAATAAATTGTGCAAGTAGTTAATAAAAATTTTCAAGAGTCAAAAATCAAGCTCATCCGCAAGAGTGAGGGTTCAAGTTGAGCCTGAGAGCTGAAGTCTTGTGAAAGCAAGAGTTTTAAGGTTTAGCGCAGGTGTTGCCGCGGTCAGCGCTATAAATAAATAGAGGGATGGAAAGGCGAGAGTTATTGAATATTATTCTTAATAAGCTGGCACGGGTTAAGCGACGCATCTGCCTTAAGGTAGATTATTTTTTTGATACTTAGGATTAAAACCAGCTACTATGGTGATCGGTCAGTTATCAGTTGTCAGTAGTAACCACTAACAATTAACAATTAACAAACAACCATTAACTATTAACCATTAACAAATGAATCAATATTTTGCTACAGTTGCGCGCGGTTTAGAAACAATTGCCGCCCAAGAATTAGAACGTTTAGGGGCGCAGGATGTCAAGCCCGATTTTACTGGGGTTTACTTTGCGGGCGATCGCGCTTTATTGTACCGCGTCAATCTGTGGTCGAGAACAATTTTTAGAGTGCTAATGCCGATCGCCGAATTCCGGTGTTACAACTCGGATATGCTCTACCGCGAAGTGCAGAAAATCCCTTGGGACGAATACTTATATCCCGAAAATACTTTAGCAGTAAACTGCACCGGCGGCAACGAAAAGTTGAACCACACTCACTATACAGCTTTGCAGGTCAAAAATGCGATCGCCGACCAACAGCGCCATCAATTTAATCAGCGTTCTAATGTAGATGTCAACAATCCCGATTTGCTAATTAACATTCACATTCATCAAGATAGAGCTATTTTAAGTTTAGACAGTTCTGGCGGCAGTTTGCACCGCCGGGGATATCGACCTGCGATGGGGCTTGCTCCCCTCAAAGAAACCCTAGCTGCGGCTTTGTTAGAGATGGCAGAATGGACGCCTGATTTGCCGTTTTTAGACCCGATGTGCGGTTCTGGAACTTTGCCTTTGGAAGCGACTTTAAAGGGATTGAATATTGCACCGGGATTGTTTCGAGAAAAGTTTGGATTTATGACTTGGCGGGATTTTGACGAACCTTTGTGGGATAAATTGTGGGCAGAAGCTGAAAATAGTGAGTTACCGGAACTTAAGCAAGTGGTTGCTGGGTGCGATCGCGATTCCGATATGTTAACTCAAGCTCGCACGAACGCGCAGCAAGCCGGTATTTCCGGTAAGATTAAGTTTGCTCAAACCGAGTTATCCCAGTTGGAAGCACCCGCAGACAGAGGCGTTCTGATTTGCAATCCTCCCTACGGAGAGCGCCTGGGAGATGCTAGCGAATTGGGAGATTTGTACAAGATGTTGGGGGATATTTTCAAGCATCGTTTTAAAGGTTGGAATGCGTTTATTTTGACTGGGAATAAGGAGTTGGGTAAAAAGGTGGGACTCAGGACATCGCGGCGAATTCCGGTTTTTAATGGCTCGATTCCGTGTACTTTGCTCAAATATGAACTGTATTAGGGGAGAGGATATGGAAAATAGCGGTAATGACCAAGCTACTGCAAAAGTGGATAACCAAGAAAGACGTGCAGCTATGGTAGAATTGCTCCGGCTATAGTTAAATTGAGCTTTTGGATACCGCTTTAGAATCATTTTCATTTACGGCCTCTAAAAAAATGAAATCAAAATTTATAGTGTGGGGCGCGATAATTTTTAATATATTAAATTTAATTATCGTACTCTGTCCATATTCTTTAGCAGGTGTGGATCTTGACGTGTGGGCGGGATTATTTGGTATATTTGTGTTGTTAATATATGTTTTCTATGTATTTTTATACCCAGAAATATTCGTACAAAATCCCGACAAGTTAGCTGTAAAAATAGTCGCTTTTTCCTTAATTATTTCTACCTGCACCCTACTTTATTATTTGGGTAAATTACCGGAATATCAGGGTAAACGCATCTAAATTAGTTTGACAAAAAAGTGAACTTGTGCATTTCTAAATAACTCAAAAAACATTCTTAAAAGCCTTAATTTTAACCGCATTTGAGCAGATAGAACCAGAACCTTAAGATTCTCTGAACTTCTT
>JAICRN010000120.1 GCA_025937335.1 Microcoleus sp. TY_ISSM_2_bin.22 | reverse complement strand
GTACGTAGCACCGGAACATCGCCGTCTAGGAGTCGGGGCAGCTTTAGTTATTCATGCTGAAAATTGGGCGCGGGAAAGGGGCGATCGGCAAATTGGTTTGCAAGTATTTCTCAGCAATCAGCCTGCGGTGAATCTCTATCAAAAATTAGGCTATCAAAGTCATTCGCTCTCGATGCTCAAGTCTCTTTGAAAAATAAAAGGTACTGTTTGTAGTAAGGACGAAGAGTCCTGATACAGAAAGAAGCTGAAAACTTCGTGACTTGATGGGGACTTAAGTCTTGACTAGGAACTTTAGGGAGGACTGAAGTCCTCACTATGAACCACATGAGGACTTCAGTCCTCCCTCGGAATACTTTTATTGGTATTATCCTACTTGCTGTTGACCGTTGTCTGAGTTGCTGAGGAGCATCCTCAGTGCGGTAAAGTTTTTTTATGCACAATAACGACTACTCCAACGCCCTTGATACTGACACGGAACTGGAAAGCCCTTTGGATCAATTTGACGAATCCGAACCCCCGCTGCCAGATCCCGAGGAAATGCTGCCTTTGCTGGAATCCCCGGAACCTCAGCACCGGATGATTGCGGCGCGGGCTTTTTGCGAACTGCAGGACGATCGCGCAATTTCGCATTTAATTAATTTATTGAGAGACGGTTGCCCCTTGGTGCGAGTGAGCGCGGCTTATGCTTTGGGGCGAAATCCGAGTCCCGATGCTGTGGAACCGCTGATTCTTCAGCTTAACCGCGATTGGAACGGTTACGTTCGCAAAGGGGTAGTTTGGGCCTTGGGAAATTGCAGCGATCGGCGCGCTTTGCCATCTTTAATTGATGCTCTGAAAACTGATATTTCGGCGGTGCGTTTGTGGGCGGCGAGTTCTCTGGGTCAAATGGCAAAAGTTGGTTACTATGTGGTAATTACTGCGATTCCGCCGTTGATTCAAGCGCTGCGGGGAGATTCTGTATCTGCTGTGCGAAGTAATGCCGCTTGGGCGATCGGGCAACTGGCGCGGGAATTGCCGAATAATGTAGTGTACGCTGGGGCGATCGACGCTCTGATTGAAGCTTTAGAAGAAGATGAAGATATGGGCGTGCGGGAAGATGCTAAATCTTCACTTTTACGAGTCGGCGACCCGCGCGGATTGCAGATAATTGAAGATTTAGACATGGAAGGAATTATGTGATTTCAACGCCCCCATTACCAATTACCCATTACTAATTATGCCTTTCATTAGTGCTAAAACAGATTTTGGTTTCAAAAAAATATTTGGTTCGCCCCAGAGCAAAGACATTTTGATTAGCTTCCTCAATGCTATGCTCTATGACGCACAGCCAACCATTGAAGACTTAGAAATTATTGACCCTTACGCCGCGCCGAGCGTTACTGGATTAAAAGACACTTACCTGGATGTTAAAGCCAAAATTACAGGCAACAAAACTGTGATTATCGAAATGCAGGTAATAAATGTAGAAGCTTTTACTAAACGGGTAGTGTACAATGCCGCCAAAACCTACGCAACTCAACTCAGACCCAGGGAAGGATACTCTAAATTAAATCCTCTGATTGCTTTAACAATTACAGATTTTATTCTTTTTGAAAATACAGAAAAATTTCTCACCCATTTTGTCTTTAAAGAACTCCAAGAAAACTTCGAGTATTATAACAGAGAAATCGAATTAGTATTTGTCGAACTGCCCAAATTTAACAAAGAACTAGAACAAGTCGAAAATCTAATTCAAAGCTGGATTTATTTTATCAAAAATGCTCCTCTATTCGATGAAATTCCGGAAAAATTTGCATCAATTCCCGAAATTAAAACAGCTTTTTCCATCGCCAGCCGAAGTAATTTAACCCTTAAGGAATTAGAGGAATTAGAAAAGCGGGAAATGTTTTTTGAAGACCAGCGCGGTGCTGTTATTAAGGGGATGCAAGAAGGTCGCCAAGAAGGCATAATTGAGGGGCAAACAGCATTAATCTTGCGTCAAGTCGCGCGGCGCACTGGTGAAATCCCACCAGAAACTACAACTCGCATTCGGCAGTTATCTCTCGAACAATTAGAGGATTTAGGAGAAATTTTGTTAGATTTTACCAGTCAAGAGGATTTGATAGCTTGGTTAGAATCGGTGTCACCGCAGCAGCAGTAAGGACACGGCAGTGCCGTTTCCCTACAGATATCATGTGCTAATCTAATAGGTCGGGTTCCCGGCGCACTATCATGTCATAAAGCGGTTGAAAGCTAAACCATCCCATGCGGTGAGACCCTACTTGCTGCTGTGTTAAACGCGCACATTCTGGCTTGATGAGAATTGGTTTTCCCGCTGCTTCGGCCATTAACTGCGCTTGACAAGAACGTTCCATTGCAATAAACCACCAAGCCGCTTCATCTACTGTTTGACCTACTGTTAACAGTCCGTGATTTTGTAAGATAATGGCTTTTTTCTCACCTAAAGTTTTGGCGATGCGTTTAGCTTCTTCGATTTCCAAAACAACTCCGGTGTAATCGTCAAATAAAGCTTGGTCTTCATAAAAAGAACAAGCATCTTGCGTCAGCGGGTCAAGCAGGCGGCCCAAACTCGACCAACTTTTGCCGTAGGGAGAATGAGCGTGGGCTGCTGCGATTACGTCGGGGCGGGCGCTGTGCACTTGGGAATGAATGGCAAATGCTGCTTCGTTTACGGGTTTATTTCCTTCAACAACTTCGCCTTTGTGGTTGACTAAAATTAGGTCGCTGACTCGAATTAAACCAAAGTGCATTCCAAAAGAATTGACCCAGAAATGGTCGAGGTGTTCGGGGTCGCGGACGGTGATGTGTCCGGCAATTCCTTCGCTGAATCCGAAGCGGGCAAATAATCGGAATGCGGCGGCTAAACGCTGTTTGCGGTGGCGGCGTTCTTCTTCAAGTGAGTTGAATGCCGGGGGTTGAAAAGTGACTTTGGGGATTTTGATTGCAACCATATATTTTATTAGTGAAAAGACAGGAGGCAGAGCCTCGGAATCGGCATTCCCAGTCAGAGACTGGGAACGAGATAAATTTTGAATTGGGAAATTTGAATTGGGAACTATGGGGCAGGAATCTTGCCTGCCGTACTAAACTGCTATTTCACTAAGGCGCAAACCTGCGATGTTTTTGCAGTCAAAGGTGGCGTTGTTGCCGGGGCGACGTTCTATTAATTCGAGAATTTGTCCGGCGGGGTTTTGCAGAAACCACTGGGTTAATGAGCCGGAGTCTAAAGGACGCTCTGATAGCGGTTTAAAGTTTTTGTTTTGCCATATTTTAGCAGCATTCTGCACGTTTTCAACTCGAATTGCGACGTGGTGAACTGCTTCTAATCCTCTTTCTTGCTGGAAGCGGTCTGTTTGGTCGCCCGCTGCGTGGGGCGCATCTAATACTACTAAGCCGCCTGCTGGCATTAATAAGGTCATTAAATGCAGCCACAAGTCGGAGGGAACATTAATGTTTTCCGCACAAAAGTTGATCGGGAATAAGTCTGGGCCTTCAACTGTTTTGGCACCGAAAGGGCGGAAAGATGCGGCGTAGTTTTCGAGTTCGATGCGGCTGGGAAATGTGATGACAAAGTGGTCGATCGCAACTTGTTCGTCGTACAGGTGTGTTTCAAACGTCCAGGCTGTTAAAAATTCGGGAGTGATAAATTTGGGGTTGAGTTCCACCAAGCCATTTTTTTCGAGGAAAGGTGAGTCAAAATAGCTGTCACTGTGGTTCGGGAATTTTAAGGTTTTCAGCTTAAAGTTTTTCATGTGTTTGACCCCGATGTTGAAGGAGGCAAAACTGCGAATTTCTTCTACAGGCTCAACAGCATTCACATTTTGTGCCTCTTAATTCAAAAATAACACAAAATTTAATAATGGCAAGCCGATCGCGCGATCGCAAGTCCTGAACCTTTACAAAGCAAGTATTCCCCAATCTAAAATCTAAAATCTAAAATCTAAAATCGGATGGTTTGCCGATCGCGTTTCCGGCCAACCACGCCGTAGTCCAGGCACTTTGGAAGTTGAAACCACCCGTCACGCCGTCGATATCCAAGATTTCGCCCGCAAAGAAAAGTCCGGGACAGCGGCGGCTTTCCATTGTCTTGAAATCGACTTCTTTAAGGTTGACACCGCCACAGGTGACGAACTCTTCCTTAAATGCGCCTTTTCCGGCAATCTGATATTCGCCTTGAACGAGTTCTAGCAGGAGGCGATCGAGGGTTTTGTTAGATAAGTCGGCCCAGCGTTTTTGCTCGTCAATGCCGATCGAACTTGTCAAACGTTCCCAGAGGCGGCGCGGCACCGGAAACGGACAGCTAGAAACAATCAATCGGTGGGACAACTGCGACTTAACTGCTAGCAGTTGCTGCCGCAAAACTTCCGCATTGTACTGGGGAAGCCAATTAATCAGCACAGATGTTTGATAATGGCGATCGTGCAAAAATCTCGCACCCCAAGCCGAAAGTTTGAGTACAGCAGGCCCGCTTAAACCCCAGTGAGTAATTAGCAAAGGCCCGCTTTGTTCTAATTTAGCTCCCGGCAATTTCACCTTAACATTAGGAACAGAAATTCCGGCTAAATCTTTGATTCTGCCGTCGGAAATATTAAAAGTAAATAGAGAAGGAACGGGCTGTTCTACAGTATTACCTAACTCTTTTGCCCACTTAAAACCCGACGGATTGCTGCCTGTAGCGATAAGAATGCGATCGCACTTAAATCTTTCCCCCGACTTCAACTCAATTTCAAACCTAGGGGCGGTGTCCCCCTGTTCGTCCTCTGCCGCGTTGCCCGTTAATTTCTTTACTGAAACGACTGCATCGCCGGTGCGAATTTTTACGCCTGCGTCCTCAGCAGCCCGGATCAAACAGTTAACAATTGTCCCCGAATCGTCTGTAGTCGGAAACATTCGCCCGTCTTCTTCTGTTTTCAACTTCACACCGTGACTGGCAAACCATTCTACAGTATCGCGGGGTTGAAATCGAGTAAAAGCACCGCGCAGAGCTTTTCCACCTCTGGGGTAATTCTGCACTAAAACACCGGGGTCAAAACAAGCGTGAGTCACATTGCAGCGCCCGCCGCCCGAGATGCGAACTTTTGCCAGGAGTTGCCGGCCAGCTTCTAGTAAAGTGACGCGGGCCTGCGGGTAGGTTTTGGCACAGGTAATTGCACTAAAAAAACCCGCTGCACCGCCGCCGATGACTGTAATTTTGAGGATGCGATCGGACAAATTTTTTCTCGCTTATTCTGGTTCAAAATCGGATTTTGCCGCCCCGCAAGTGGGACAAACCCAATCGTCGGGGATATCTTCAAAGGGTGTACCGGGAGCTATGCCTCCGTCGGAGTCGCCTAGTTCTGGATCGTAGACGTAATTGCAAACTGTACAAACGTATTTTTGCATTTGCTTAACTCAATTTTATATTGCAAGCCTATAGATTGTACTTGACAAGGCAACCTAATGCAATACCACTTACAAACATTAATGAGAATTTCGGTAATTCCCAAGTCTTTACGAATTAAGTTTTGCACCAATCTAAAATCTAAAATCTAAAATCTAAAATCGTCAAAGCCTCTAGAAGCACAGTTCTAGAGGCGGAATTTTATTTTTTATTAGTTTGCTGCGATTGCAAGACTAGACTTACGCTAAAGGCTTACCCCAAACGCCGTTTTCATCTTCTTCGTACTTCTGGTGAATGGCGTTCCAAGCGGTGTGTTCGGCTTGTATCGAGTCGTTGCTTTCATCAAATGCGGCGTTGTAAGATTCGATAAAGGTTTTTTGAGCGGCTTCCGACAGGTGCGATCGCACTTCTGGAGACAAATCTGCCGGACTGTTGCAGCGACCTTTAACGGCGCGCGGCAGGGTCATCTCGCTAACTGAAACTTCTTCGCCACCTGCACTTTCTAGCAAGAGTTGAAATTCGCCCGATTTATCTGCGGGAACTTCTGCCATCACGAGAAATTCGCCAGCTTCAACGCGGGTTTGATAGATAGTTGCTTTGTCTTCGGGCATTCCCAAAGCGACCAAAGCGGAAACTAGACCCGCACCGGCCGAACCTGCGATCGCGCCGCTAGCTGCACCCAAAAGTACCGCACCCAGCGGGCCCGCCGAGACTACTGCACCGACAAAGGGAATAAACAGCACGCCGACGCCAGTTAGCAAACCCAAAAAAGAACCGAATAAGGAACCAAAAATCGCCCCGCTTCGCAGACCGCCTAAAATCACATCTTTTTTAGTAATAAAGCCGGCAATTTTAGTTTTAGATTGAAAGTTTTTTCCCATTACTGAGATGTGGTCGCGGGAAACTCCGCGATCGAGCAAGCGCCGAATTACGCCGTCTAATTGTTCTTCTTCCTTAAATACGGCTGAAACTGTGCGTTCGGCTAGATATTCCTCTGTCATTTTTCCTCCTTGGTGGTTTTTCGATTAGTAGTGCTGGTTTTCAGTATAGGAGGACACCGCAGGGCGATCGCATCGACCGCGAGATAGAGGTCGATCGACTGTGGCTAGATTTAGTCTATATCAAAGGAGTTAAACCATTAAGTATTCGGCACTCACTCAAGTTTATTTCATATTTTTATTCATCTCTTATATAAGTTCCAAGATACTCCAGTTGGTCGATCATTTCCTCTGCTGACTTAGCAGCAATCAAATTCAAAAGTCCCCGCAACTGTGCGCCCACAGAGTACCGCTGCTGTTGTGCAAGAATGATTCCAGTATGACTTCTCTCTTCTGCAATACAGATATTGTGTAAACGGCTGAAATCTCTCCTATTAAAACTGTAAACTACTCGCCCTTGCTCGGTTGCCCAAATGAGCTGTTCTTCATCTGAAAAACTCAGCCTGTTAGCCTCCGAGGTTGTTATCACATCTACACCAGAATTTCGCAGAGCTAAGATTAGAGCTTGTTCCTGAATATCCTCATCCAGATATAAACGAATCTTACTCACGATAGCTTTCCTGCCATAGAGTCTGCTTCCAAGCGCTCCCACTCAGCATTTTCTGCTGCTATTTCCGCGTCAATTTGCTTTTTGTTCGCATAATAGTAAGCTAAGGCTGCATAAACCTGTGCTAAATTCAAGTGCGTTCTCTTTTGAACAATTACTTCAGGAGTCCATCCCGCATTAAAATCAATAGCAATGTTCTCTACCGTAATTCTAGTTCCTGCAATTCGCGGGCGACCGCCGCAAGTTCCGGGCGTGCGGACAATTAGCGTTCCTATATCAACGGCAGTTGTCATATTTACCTCGATTGAGTTAACTTTATTTTATTGTAACGCAGCTTCATTTCTACCCGATCGCACTAAACAACATTAATCAATGCCATTAGCACCCCTGTTTCCTGTCGTTCATCCGATCCTCAAATCTGCTTTTCCCAAATGTCTGTGGACGGGAGATCTCAACAGCCGAGAAATTGCCCTAACAGTTGACGACGGGCCGCACCGCCAGCACACACCTCAACTGTTAAAAATTTTAGATAAATACGACATAAAAGCTAGTTTTTTTTGGCTGGGATTTTGCGTAGACAGGCATCCTGAAACGGCTAAGGAAGTGTACGATCGCGGACACTGGATCGGTCTCCACGGCTACCAGCATATATCGTTTCCCAAACTCAAAACCCACGAACTCAAACAAAGTTTAGAAGACACGCAAAAAGCAATTGCCAAAGCTTGCGATTTAGACCCAAAATTAATCCTGGACGTGCGCCCGCCTAACGGCATTTTTACGCCGCGAACATTAGAGTTATTGCAACAGTGGGAATATCGCCCCGTAATGTGGAGTGTCGTCCCGGAAGATTGGGTGCGGCCGGGGGTTAGGAAAGTTATGAGTCGCGTCGTGCAGCAAACTGAAAACGGATCGATTATTGTACTGCACGATGGCTATTGCGGCGGCGAAGATGTTGCAGCTTCTGCTGATAAAATAATTCCATTACTTTTGTATAAAGGTTACAAATTTGTGACAGTCGATCGACTTTGGCAACAAGCAAACATTCAAATAACAGGAAATTAAGTTAATGAAAAAAACATTGTTTATTGCATCTCTTTGTTTGGCAAGCGCCGGATGGGCGATCGAGCTTTCTCCTGCTTCCCTCAGTGCTGAAACTCCACTTGTAGTACAGCAGCCAGCCAGTGGCGTATCCGCGCCTGCTCCCAACTCGAAAACCCCGCAAGTGGAATTGCTAAATCCGGGAGTGGAACCCCGACAGGAACTGCGTTTGAAACCAGCTATCGATGTCAAAGAAACAACTGTGATGACCGTAAAAATGGATATGGACATATCCGCATCCGGTCAGTCTTCGCCCGTGACTAAAATTCCAGTATCGGTGATGACTTTCGAGACCAAAGTCACTAAAATTGATCCCAACGGCGATATTTACTACGAGTTTGCTTATACTAATGCAGATATCGTCGGCGATACTGGAAATACCCAGCCCGCCGCGCTAGATGCCATGCGTTCTGCACTCAAAAACATTGTGGGAATCAAAGGCTCTTTCATCATGGACAATCGCGGTTTTCATAAAGGAGGTGACATTATTTTGCCCGAAGGAGCTGACAACAACGTCAAACAAATGGTTAGACAAATGTCTAAATCTCTAGAGCAAATTGCCTCGCCGCTGCCTGCTGAAGCAGTCGGAAAAGGAGCCAAATGGCGGGTTTCTTCTTCCTCTAATTTCAGTGGCATTAATGTGAATGACATTGCTACCTATGAATTGGCTAGCTGGCAAGATGGAGTTGCCTCTATGAATGTCAGTATAGAGCAGCAAGCAAACCCCCAAAATATTACCTCTCCCCAACTACCTGCTGGAACTACATTAACCTTAAAATCTTTTAGTTCTCAGGGTCGGGGAAAAGTTACAGGGCGCTTGGATAGATTAATGCCTTTTCGCTCTACTGTGTCTATTAGTTCAGATAGCGAAATGAGTGCTAAAACTGCTGGCAGTTCTCAAGAATCAACAATCAAAACAAAAATGGCGATGGAGATGACTTTAGAGTCGAAGTAAGCTTTCTTATAGGAAGTCTCAAAAGTAGGGACACGGCAGTGCCGTGTCCTTGGTCGGAGGTAAATTTTTAAGAAATGGTATTAAATCCGGTTAATATACCTGATATTATATAAAGTTTCCGAAAGTTTCGATCGCCAATTTGTAAGTAGAGGAGTCTGTTCTATGATTCGATCGCACAGATGGCAAGCTATCATCGCTTCAGTGGTAGCCCTGGGGATAATCATCGGGAATTTAGTGTTTCCGGGCCTGAATGTAGCGCCGGCATTTGCTGAACCCAAATTTAAGGATGTTAACGACCATTGGGCGCAAGCTTGCATTGAGGAGTTAGCAGAGAAAAAAATCATCAGCGGCTACTACGAAGACGGCACTTTTCGCCCGAATCGCCCAGTCAGCCGCGCTGAGTTTGCGGCGATGGTTCGGAGAGCTTTTCCCGATGCGAAAACCGTCCGCAATCCGATCGACTTTGCAGATATTCCTACAAATTACTGGGGTTTTAAAGCAATTCGAGAAGCTTATCAAACAGGTTTTATGTCTGGATACAGCGGGAGTATTTTTAACCCGACTTTGAATATTCCCCGCTGGCAGGTTTTGGTAGCTTTAACCAGCGGCTTGAAATATACACCTGCAGGGTCGGCGGCTGAGATTTTGGAGGCGACTTTTGAGGATGCGCCGGAAATTCCCGAACTGGCAAGAAATGCGATCGCCGCCGCCGCCGAAAAACAACTTGTGGTCAATTATCCCGCCGTCAAACAGTTAGAACCTACACGCAATGCTACTCGCGCCGAAGTAGCAACTTTTCTCTGTCAGGCGATCGCCAAACCCGGCCAAACTGCCTTAGTTCCTGCCCAATATATCGCCCAAGTTCCGCCGAATATCGGCCCGCCGAGAACAACAGAAATCTCGGAAGCGGGGAAAGTTCGGGCGGAAGTTTCTTTCGTAAAAGAAGCAGAAAATGCTAAAAATCTCCGCATCAAAATTATCCGCGACGGTAAAAGTTTATTAGAAGAACCAGTGCTGATTCCGACTCGTTCTCTAGTAGATAATCCCGATCGAAGAGCCAGCGAAGAAGTATCAGAAGGACGTTTGTTATCGCTGCGAATTCGCGATTTAGACGGCGACAATGAACCGGAAGTGCTAGCAGATTTAGTGTCAATCAAAAGCGGTGTCCGCTGCTGCAATTATTCGTTTATTTACCGCTACGATTCCGGCGCTAACAAATACACTCATCTCAAGCATTTCTGGGGCAATGTGAGTTACGAAATTGTCGATTTTGGCAAAAATGATATCCCAGAGTTCAAGAGTCAGGACGGGCGATTTGCCGAGGCTTTTACAAATTATGCTGATTCTCGCTTCCCGCTGCAAGTTTGGCAGTACCGCGCCGGAAAAATGCAAGATGTTAGCAAACAGTATCCGGTGGAAGTATACACGAATTCTGCTGAGCTTTGGCTGGAATCTAACAAGCGTCTGAGTGAAAATGGGGAGGTGAAGGGGGTTTTGGCGGCCTTCATGGCGAGCAAGTATGTCATGGGCCAGGAGGCGGAAGGTTGGCAGTTGTTGGAGAGGGTTTATCAAGGACGCGATCGCACTCAATTCTTTGGGAAGTTGCGGGAGTTTTTGGTGAGCACGGGTTATGCTAGTAAGTAAATTTGCAGGTTTTTAACCGCTTCTC
>JAICRN010000415.1 GCA_025937335.1 Microcoleus sp. TY_ISSM_2_bin.22 | reverse complement strand
TTTATCTAATTAGGCAATCATAAAAATTGGTTGGCCCTTAGGGGCTAGTTTTGTAGGTGAGCTTAGGGCTAGATGTTGATGAGTCGCGCTCTCTTTCGTTACCAAGCCTGGTGCTTAAGTAACTACTATTGTTTGAATAAAGTTTTTACAGCTAAGTAAAGAAGTTGTCACCCCCACCGGGTAGTTGATTTTTACTTTTGCTCTCTTTTTCACTAAATCCTTTTTCGGGATTTTTTGCTCCTCCTGTTAACTCGCCCGATCGGGGGAGGGTAGAAGTTGAACTTATTTAAAAGTTACCTATTTCAACTATAACCTAAGCCGTTTTTTTTGGCAAGTTTGAAATTGAGGGAATCTTGCTAGTGTTAACGAAGCTGCGATTTGAGGGCAGGAGCGAGATCGCTTTAAACCTGCCGTAACTCTAATTTTTATAACGTTTTTCCCGGATTTGAGGATTTAATTTTATCCAAACGTTAAACTAACGTTAAACAGTTTTCTCAGATTTATATGAGGTAAATATGCTGGACAACCTCGATTTAGATATCTCCCTCGATAAAGAAACCTACGATGCCAAGATAGAAGTTTTAATGCAACAGTTGCGATCGCTCCAACTGGCCTGCTGGGAAAAAAAATTGCCCGCAATTATCGTCCTCGAAGGTTGGGCAGCCGCGGGCAAAGGCGCTTTAGTCAAACAAATGGTAGGGTATATGGACCCGCGCGGGTTTGCCGTCCACCCGATTTGGCCGCCGTCAGCGGTAGAAAGGGGCTATCCTTTTCTGTGGCGGTTTTGGCAGAAACTTCCGGCCCGCGGCAAAATTGGTTTTTTCTACCACAGTTGGTACACTCATGTTTTAGAAGACCGGTTGTTCGATCGAGTCTCCGACCCCCAAGTACCCACAGTCATCAGGCAAATCAACGCTTTCGAGCGGCAGATGGTAGATGACGGCGCGGCAATTGCCAAATTTTGGATTCACCTGAGCAAAAAAGAACTCAAGCAGCGGCTCAAAAAACTAGAAGACGACACCTTACAAGCTTGGCGAGTGCGGCCCGAAGACTGGAAACAAGCCAAAAAATACGAAGAATACACAACTTTGGCAGAAGAAATGGTAGCCCAAACCGGCACGGGCCCCGCACCTTGGACGCTAGTAGAAGGCGATTGTCAGCGGTGGGCGAGAGTCAAAGTTTTAACGCAAATGGCAGCGACAATTACAGAAGCCTTAGACAGACTGCCGATGCAATCTGCACCCGTGAAATTGCCGCCTCAAGAAAGGTTGCAACCTACCGAACCCGACTTGCTGGCCCAAGTAGATTTAACTCAATCGCTGTCGCCCGAGGAATACAAACAGCAACTTCGCGAGGAACAAACCCGTTTTGGCAAACTGCAACAAAGCATTTACGAAGAAGAAATCCCCGTGTTAGTGATGTTTGAAGGTTGGGACGCTGCCGGTAAAGGAGGAGCAATCAAACGCTTGACGGACGTATTAGACCCCCGCAGTTATACCGTTAATGCCTTTGGGGCCCCGACCGACGAAGAAAAAGCCCACCCATACCTCTGGCGGTTCTGGCGGCGGCTGCCAACGGCTGGTAAAATCAGCATTTGCGATCGCAGTTGGTACGGTAGAGTGCTCGTCGAGCGAGTCGAAGGATTTGCCGCCGAAGCCGAATGGCGGCGAGCTTATCAGGAAATCAACGAATTTGAGGAGCAACTTACCAGTTTTGGTTGCGTCTTAGTTAAATTCTGGCTGCACATCAGTCCTGACGAGCAACTAAAGCGGTTTACAGAGCGGCAAAACAATCCATTTAAACAATACAAACTCACTCCTGAAGATTGGCGGAATCGGGAAAAGTGGAATTATTATGAAGTAGCGGTCAATCAAATGATTCAGCGCACCAGCGCGCCGGCTGCTCCCTGGACGCTAATTGCGGCCGATAACAAGTATTATGCTCGTGTTAAAGTAATTCAAACGGTAACGCAGGCAATTCGGAATCAACTGAAGCGCCGATAAATTGGGATTGGTGAATGGGTAACAGGTAATGGGAAAAAAAGCAGGCAGCAGAAAGCAGGCTTGAATTGCCAATTTCACCTGCGGCGTGCTCGATTCATTACCAATTATCAATCAACCATTACCAGTTATCAATTACCAATTAACTGTCAGCAATCTGTGACTGGTATTAGCGGGCTTGCGGCCTGCAACCAATAGTTGATAGCTGACCGGAAGCGAGCATTAGAATAAATGCGATCGGACTGCGTTATTGGCGAAAGTTAAAAACACACCGAGGGCCGTATTTCCTCCCGCAGCTAAATTCGCGCTCGTTTCCAAACTTCTGTACTAATTTATGAAGACACAGAATATTGCAAGATGCCAGAACTGTTAGCTCGCATTCTATTTCTATTCCTCCTTTTCTCACTGATCAAATCGTGGTGGGATCAATCAGGAGGCAAAGACAATCCATTATTAGACCGGCTGCGCGTTTTGTTGCTGATCAGCCTTTTGTTCCTGGCTTTTTTTGCACCAGATACGCCAGTAGGAGCCGCGATTTTCGGCCTAATAGCCTTCTTCTTTAAGCCGCTGGGTTTTTCCATCACGCTGCTGGTGATTGCATCGGCGCTGATCACGAACGGGGGCATCCGCAACCCGGCGCCGAGAATGATCCTGGCAGCGCTGCTAGTTTTGATCCTTTCGAGTATGCCAGTTGTAGCTTACTGGTTCGCCGACCAAGCAGAACGGGACGCTGCCGCGGCATCCCGCACAGTTTGCTGCGACGAAACAGCCGCGGCGATCGTCCTGCTGGGCAAGGGAACCACTCAGCCTCACATCGCTAACCGAGTGGCGATTCAACTGACAGATACAGGCAATCGCCTGCCCTATGCTGCCGTCTTGTACAGCAAAAAAGTGGCACCTATGGTCATCGTTACCGCCGGCCCGAGGCCCGAGTTGGAGGGTTCTGTTGGCGAAGCTAAGGATATCGAGACTTTGCTGGCAAACAACATGGGCGTGCCGCGCAGCAGTATCGTTCTCGACGATAACGGCAGCAACATACGCACCAGCGCCCAAGAGGTGAGAAAGATACTCGACAGCCGCGGCGCGCCGCGCAAAGTCATCCTGGTAACATCTGCGATTCAGATGCGGCGTGCCAGCCTCGCTTTTGCGAATATGGGAATCCAGGTGATTCCTAGGGCTACCGACTTCTACACTTATCAACCCACATCAGGAGGAAAATCCAGATTCCGCTTAGACGCGGGAGATTTTTTGCCTAGTGCAGAAGCTTTGCTAACTACGACGCGAGTATTCGAGGAATATTACGGGTCTTTCTATTACTATTTGCGCGGCTGGCAAGCTCCCAGGGCCTAAAGTGGCAAGTTGCTGGTGTTTTTCTGAGGCAACAGCGACTGCTCCCCAGATTGGTTTAACATCTGATGAGAAGAAGACCTTTGTGGGGAGCTATATTTTCTCATTCCGGCGGGGTCGCCGACAATCAAGTTTGCCATGAATGCAAACAATACCCAAAAGATAACTGGCTCCCACTGGGATTTTTTGGGCGGTGCTTCTGCCGCTTTGACAGATTCAACGTTGACTTTGATGTCTAGTTTGCCTTCAATTTCTTTGCCTTTGAGAACTCCGTCCTTGCACACACCCTTAAAAATCATGGGAGCGGGTTTTGGTGCTTCTGCTTTCGCTTCTTCTGCCATTTTTTTATCCTGGTTTTGGTAGATTCGGTTGGATAGTACATTCTTAAAGGTTCGGGGGTTTTCCGGAAAGGATTGCGCGAACTCTGAAAGAATTAAGTTAAATATGCACCCCGCCCCTTGCTGGGGCTTCAACATCAGAATATGAAGGCATTTCAAGCTAGTGCTTGTTTGTTTTGGCTAGCAGCGTTGCCTTGAAGCTGCTACTTATATATCCGGGTGAAGGGGAGATTTTTATGCAAAGTACAGGTTTTTTTATGAAAAATTGTCAATAAATTTATTTGCTCCCTCCGAGCCCAAACGTCAACAGCCTTAAATAAGCTGTCCCGCGTCTCGCGTTGTATTTTTCGGGCAGGCGGGACACCACACAAAAATTTCATCAAATTATGAGCTTGCCTGAGCTCCCCGAAGAAACTCAGTTTCTTCCCGCAGGGGGCCCAAGTGACGCAATTCGGTTAATAAACGGGGTTTCTGGCTCAATATCGCGCCAGGAATGCCAATCTAAAATTTAAAATGATCGAAATAATCGAGAGTGAAAATATCCACCAGTCAACTATCTTCCTTGGAACCGGAACAACTGGCAGCTTGGGCAAAAGAGGCAATAAATCGCAGTACATCAGGTCAAATCCCCGCGTACATACCTCTGCTTGCGCGAGCCGACAGAGAAGCGTTTGCCGTGCAAATTCGGGCAATTGACGGTCAAAATTTGAGCTGGGGTAGCATCGATCGAACATTCCCGCTGATGAGTGCAGTCAAGCCCTTCGTGCTGCTTTACGTGCTGTGCGAATTGGGCGAAAAAAGGGTGTTTGAGAGCGTTGGCTGCGAGCCTTCGGAACTGCCTTTCAATTCCCTAACTCAACTCGAAATAGACCAAGGGAAGCCGAGAAATCCGATGATTAATAGCGGGGCGATCGCCCTAGCGTCTTTGATGCCCGGTCAAAATGCTGTGTCGCGCTGTCAAAACTTGCTCGATTGGTTAAATCAACAGGCAAACAGTCAGTTATTTGTTGACGAGTTAATGCTGAATTCCGTGAAGGAAAATCCGAATCAAAATAATTGGAATCTCGCCTTAAAAATGGTAGAATCTGGTTACATTCAAAATGCGGAAATTGCTTTAGAAACCTACAATCGCGTCTGCTGTTTGTCGGGAAATGTGGAGGATTTAGCTAAGTTGGGGATGGTTTTGGTAAATAGTGGCGATCGAGCAATGGGGGAAAACTGCCGCACTGTCAAAGCACTGATGGCAACTTGCGGTTTGTATGAAGCGTCTGCCCGCTTTGCGCTGCGGGTGGGACTGCCGGCAAAGTCGGGAGTTAGCGGGGCAATGCTTTCGGTAATTCCGGGTCAAGGTGCGATCGGCTTTTACAGTCCGCCCCTGGATCGAGAGGGAAATTCTCTCGGTGGCTTATTTTTGTTAGAAAAAATAGCTAAAACTTTGCGGCTGAGCGTATTTGATTAGATTGGTCAATCGATTTTAGATTTTAGATTTTAGATTTTAGATTAAATAATTGAAGCATTGACCCCACGGATAAATTCGGGGGCTCCTTTATCGGATACAGGCTTTTTATTTCTGGGTCCTGAGTGTGCTTTCGGAATGAATCCGGGGGCTTGTGTCCTGGATGCTTTCGGTCAGTAGTCAGTAGTCATTAGGAATGGGGAACGGGCAATTGGGAATGTCTAATGGGGAATTGGGAAAAAGGTAATTTTCCCTACTGACAAGTGACAACTGACTAATGCTTTTCGCCCAAAATAGCATAAACCACAGTCTTTTCTTTTTTGCCG
>JAICRN010000287.1 GCA_025937335.1 Microcoleus sp. TY_ISSM_2_bin.22 | reverse complement strand
CAATACTTGGGCTGATGTGATCAACCGCGCTAACTTGGGTATGGAAGTAATGCACGAGCGCAACGCTCACAACTTCCCGCTCGATTTGGCTGCTAGTGAAGTCACTCCAGTAGCAATGGTTGCTCCTTCTATCAATGGCTAAGTTTTAGCTTTTGATTAATAACAAAAAGCGCTCCTAGAAATAGGGGCGCTTTTTGTTTGAGCGAATTGATTTTTCTGGACCTGTTTCTGTTAACAAACTAAGTAATATCAAGTCTGCTTGAGTAGTTGTTATTCAGAGTCCTGAAGGAACTGAAGAATCTCGCCCTATCGGCAACGCGCTTACTTCGTTGTGCTTGACTCATGACAAGTAAGGGTTTTGAGTCAAGCGCTCACCCGGATGTGAATATGAGCAACGGCTAATCAAAAAACAGAACAACCAAAGATATGCAGCAATTTAACTGCTGCGGGAACCTAACGCGCGATCGGATTTTAGGTTGAGTTAAATTGATTTAGTTAATAGCCGATCGCAAAATCGAAAGTTAAAAGGTAAAAAATTAATTTTTTACCTTTTAACTCTCGACTTTCGGATTACCTGTTACTGAACAAACTTCTTGAATGCCAGTGTCACGTTGTGGCCGCCAAATCCAAAGGAATTAGACAGCGCCACATCAACTTTGAGTTCGCGGCTTGTATGGGGAACATAATCCAAATCGCACTCAGGATCGGGGTTTTCCAGATTAATTGTCGGCGGGATTTTGTCATTGGCGATCGACATTACTGTCGCCACCGCCTCAATTCCCCCAGAACCGCCCAAAAGATGGCCGGTCATTGACTTGGTAGAACTAATTGCTACTTTGTAAGCATGATCTCCCAAAACCTTCTTAATCGCTTTCGTTTCCGTAGAATCGTTGGGAAGCGTGCTCGTGCCGTGAGCGTTGATATAGCTCACCATATCCGGCGTCAAACCCCCATCCTTGAGCGCTAAAGCCATCGCCCGCGACGCACCGTCCCCCCCCGGTACCGGAGAAGTCATGTGATACGCATCGCAGGTTAAACCGTAGCCGACGATTTCTGCGTAAATCTTCGCGCCGCGCGCCAGAGCGTGTTCCATTTCTTCTAAAATCAGAATGCCAGCACCTTCGCCGACGACAAAACCATCACGATCGCGATCGAACGGACGGCAAGCATGAGTCGGGTCATCATTGCGAGTCGAAAGCGCCCTGGCCGCAGCAAAACCCGCCACGCACAAAGGTGTCACCGCAGCTTCGGTACCGCCGCAAATCATCGCTTGCGCGTAACCCCCCTGAACTAAGCGAAACGCATCGCCCACCGCATTTGACCCGGCAGCGCAGGCAGTCACCGTGCAAGAGTTTGGCCCCTTAGCGCCCGTTTGAATTGCCGTCAGGCCCGCGGCCATATTTGCAATCATCATGGGAATCATAAACGGGCTGCACCGATCGGGCCCGCGAGTCAGATAGATCTCTTGCTGATCTTCCAAAACCTTTAAGCCACCAATGCCAGTGCCAAGAATGACACCCACCTGTTCTGCGTTCAGGTCATTAATCTCCAACTTCGCATCAGCAAGAGCCTGTTTGCTTGCTGACACTCCAAACTGAGCAAAGCGATCCATCCGCTTTGCTTCCTTGCGCTCTAAATAGTCGTGTGGGTCGTAACCCTTCACCTCTCCGGCAAAGCGGCTGTCGTGCCGCGACGGGTCGAATAAGGTGATCGGGCCTATACCATTCTTCCCGGCAAGCAACCCGTCCCAATACTCGGACAAGGTATTGCCGATCGGTGTAATCGCGCCGAGACCCGTGATAACAACGCGCTTACGCTCTAAATTTGTCATGATTTCAGTTTCAAAAAATTAAACACCCAGAACGCAGAACAAAAGAGGAGTTTCCAGTTTTCTAACTTCTCTCCTCTTAGGGGAAAAGACAGGTATTTTATGCTTTTGGAGCTGCAAGTTCCTTGTTTATGTAATCTACACAAGCTTGAACCGTAGTAATTCCTTCGGCTGCTTCGTCGGGAATTTCAATATCAAACTCTTCTTCCAAAGCCATTACCAGCTCTACAGTATCTAAGGAATCTGCTCCTAAATCGTTAGCAAAGTTGGATTCGGGCTTGACATCGCTCAGCTCATCAACTTCGAGTTGCTCTTTCACAATTTTCTGGACTCTAGTGAAAATGTCGTCTTGGCTCATAACATCGTGTCCTCATTGGTTGCTGCGTATCTAATCTTATCCGAAAGGGGGATCTTCAGGAAAAAGGGTTGCCGCTTTTCAAAGTGACACGGGGCCGGGGCAATTGGGGCGCGGGCGATCGCCCAACCTCAAAATCCTTGAGAAAAGGTGACAGTGGGCTCCTAGCTAGGCGGTGATACGTTAATTATAAAGAGGGAAAACTAAGCCGGAAGCATCTCGACTTCGATCGCTCAAGTTTCTTTTCCCGAACCTTGTGTCCCCAGCAGAAACGACTATGCCATCCCAAACTCTCAAATATGCTTACTTTCCCGGTTGCGTTGCCCAAGGGGCGGCCCGCGAACTTTACTTGTCTACAATGGCGCTAACTCAAGCGTTGGGGATTGAACTGGTGGAACTCAAAAAAGCTTCCTGCTGCGGTTCTGGCACTTTCAAGGAAGATTCGCAGTTGCTGGAAGATACCGTCAACGCCCGCAATATTGCTTTGGCTGAGGAACTGAATCTGCCTTTGCTGACACATTGCAGCACTTGTCAAGGGGTAATCGGTCATGTGGACGATCGCCTCAAGGATTGCCAAAAAACAGATCCCAACTACGTAGATCGAGTTAACGGTTTACTCAAAAAACAAGGCTGTTCGCCTTATCAAGGCAGTACCGAGGTGAAACATCTGTTGTGGGCGATCGTTGCAGATTACGGACTCGACGAGGTGCACAAGCGAGTCACCCGCAAGCTTTCGGGCTTGAAGTGCGCGTCTTTTTACGGATGCTACCTGCTGCGAGCTCAGGATCAGCTGCTTTACGATGACCCGCACCAACCGGAATCGATGGAAAATGTATTTCGGGCGATCGGGGCAACTCCGGTTTACTATCGAGGGCGGACGCAGTGCTGCGGCTGGCCGTTGGCGAGTTATGCCACTAACCAATCTTTTGGGATGGCAGGCAAACACATTCAAGATGCTCTTGACAATGGCGCTGATTGTATGGTAACACCTTGTCCGCTGTGTCACTTGAATTTGGATTCGCGGCAGCCGGAGGTGGAAAAAGTAATCGGGCGCAAATTGGGTTTGCCTGTGCTGCATTTACCGCAGTTGGTGGCTTTGGCTTTGGGTGTGGAACCGAAAAAACTAGGGCTCGATCGACATATTGTTTCAACTAAGCCCGTATTAGAAAAATTAGGCTTTTAGCCGATCGATTTGCGCCGCTTTTTAGTAAGGACTTTAGTCATTTCTAATATCAAATCCAGGTTTGTAGTAAGGACTTTAGCCGTTTCTCATATGCAATCCCGTTAGATCGGAATTATACCCGAGTGCTAGCGGGATGCTCGAGCGCGCTCATACACTCTTGAGTTGATAGAAGATGCCATCCAAAATTTTCGTTTTGTGACCCTAGGTAGTCTAGTCTTCTAGTGGGGCAACCATAGCGCTGCGGAGTTCTCACTCTTTGTCGGTTAAGCTGCTGGACTATCACATTTATTTCCGATCTTAGCTCCTCATCAGAGAGCCCAAATTGGTTTTTTAAGCTATTGACACCACCAAGAGATGAAGCGGTCTAACGGCGGGGGCTTCAGCGGACGGCGCTGCAGGGTGGCTGCACGACTCATAACCTCTGCCTCAGTTCCTTTGTAAGCCCTTGTTAGACTGCGATTGCTCTGTGCGCATTCGGTAGTCCGGATTTACAGTCAAAAGCAAGTGTGGGGGGTGGTAGGTTAATATGCAGACAACAGAAATTGTATACAATTACACAAAATAGTTTTTTAAGACTTCCTAACTGCCTAGCTATTGACAAGGAATAAGCAATGAAACGAAATCCAGTAAATCTCACACGTTCGGTATTGATATGGGCAATGCTAGGAATCATTTGTGGTTTGTTTGCTGCAAGTTATTGGATATTTTTGTCTTACATAATGCTGGGATTTGAATATTTTAGTGGATTTTCTCTACTAATCATCATGCCACTTGCTGGTTTGCTCGTCGGTTTGCTCATTCATTGGCTGGGAAATCCTGGCGAAATAGGGTTGATTATTGACAATATTCATCTCAATGGTGGGCGATTACCAATGAACGAGAATCCTTCGATGATTCTGTCGTCGCTAATCAGTATTGCAAGTGGAGGCAGTGCTGGTCCAGAAGCACCAATGGTGCAAGTCACAGGTTCAATTGGTACGTGGTTGGCCGATCGCTTTCAATTGCGCGGAGAGGCACTGCGAACGTTGAGTATTGCTGGCATGGCATCTGGTTTTACAGTTTTGTTCGGTGCTCCTTTGGGTGGTACTTTTTTTGCTTTAGAAATCCTGCATCATCAGAATGTTGTGGAGTATTTTGAAGCAATATTGCCTGCGGTCGTGGCAAGTTGTGCAAGTTACACGATTTTTGTAGCAATTACCCAGCTTGGCATTGGCCCTACCTGGCATTTTCCTCAGTACAATGTGGACAGCCTTTATGACTTTGGCGCAGCGATTGCTTATGGCATCGTAGGTGCAATTATGGGGTGGTTTTTTATCGCTGTATTTCGCAGTGTAGGTCGCTTGTTTGATTCGATACCAAGTCCAATCTATGTACGCACTACTTTAGCTGGGCTAGGACTTGGTGTTTTATCAGCTTTATTTCCGCTCACTCGTTTCTTTGGCGAACATCAAATTGAAAAAATTGTTGAGGGAAACTTTTCTTTGGGAGTTATCTTAACTTTAGTTATTGCTAAGGTGTTTGCCATTAGTACGACCGTAAATGGAGGCTGGCGGGGGGGAATTATCATCCCGCTGTTTTTTATAGGAGCCTGTTTAGGAAAGGCAATCGCGATCGTTAATCCCGCATCCAACGAGACTTTGGCAATGATTTGTGTAATGGCTGCTCTGAATTCAACAGTTACTCGAACTCCAATTAGTACAACTCTGCTACTCGCCAAATTGACAGGATTTAGCACTTTTACACCGATTCTCTTTGCTAGTCTCGTCGGTTTCTTTTTGGCTCCCCGATATCCCTTCATTACCTCACAGCGTAAAGTCGATTAACAAACGGCTAGAATTCCTCTAATAGCTCCGTGTAGCCGTGAAAAATACCTGCAATTTGCGAGTATCGAGTCTCGATGCTTCTGCCATTACAAATGCACCAATGGCATCAAACTACATCTGGCCCTTGATAGCAGTCAGCTTGCCGTTTTTTATCCATTGCACAGAAGCCAGTGTGTCCGATGACTGTGGCTGGATTGAAATGTTGAGTCACAACCTCGATTACTTTCGCACTCGGGCTCATCAATATTCCGAAGATTACCGTTGTGCAAGGGCAAGGGGTATCACCCGGATAAACTCATCGCAGAGAAAGTAAAAACTCTATCCCCAGATGATGACCAAGATCCGGTTTAAAGTGGCACCCTAACCAACGAAAGCCAAAACAATGGCGTTGGAGGGGAAAACTGGAGTTGTCGTGGTGGCAACTCGGGCTGGTGATTGAACGGTCAAACGCTTCGATGTAATGCTGTAAGAGTTTGGTCAAGAACTTTGAGCAGACTCCGATCAATGCTACTGCCAAACTCAATTTGTATTTCATCAGGCTGGTGCTCAAACGGTTGGGGAATGAATAGATCCCAAAAGGGTTCTATAAGACTCCCAGGGTGAATAACTGTGAAGTTTTGTCGCTTTTTCGCGAAGTGCTTCCAAGCACTGCGGTAGACTAACCTTTAATTCTCTGTGCAGGCTATAGCGGTGGCACTTCGCCGTCAAATCTGTTCACTCGCAGAGGCAGCAAATTTTTAGTGACTCGTTGGGAGCCTTTATTCAATGTCTCATTCAGTCAAAATTTACGATACTTGCATCGGCTGCACTCAATGCGTCCGCGCTTGTCCGACTGACGTTTTGGAGATGGTGCCCTGGGATGGCTGCAAAGCAGCTCAGATTGCCTCATCTCCCCGCACCGAAGACTGTGTAGGCTGCAAGCGGTGCGAAACTGCTTGCCCGACCGATTTTCTGAGCATCCGGGTTTACCTGGGAGCAGAAACCACTCGCAGTATGGGTCTAGCCTACTAAATATCGATCGACACGCCGATCGAATTACGGGCACAAGAGAGGGGGCGATTACATTGCCCCCTCTTTTTTTGTCGCGGAATCTGCATTCTGGGGCAGGAAGAAGGTAAAAATGATAAAACGTGAGTTTTATTGCGATCGCTAAGCAGGAGTAGTACGTTAAATGTGCGGAATCGTTGGCTATATCGGCACGCAAGCAGCAAGCGAGATTTTGCTAGCAGGATTGGAGAAACTAGAATACCGGGGCTACGATTCAGCGGGCCTCGCTACCATCTCGGAAGGAGAAATTACCTGCATCCGAGCCAAGGGCAAATTGCACAACCTCCGGGAAAAGCTAGCAGAGATAGACTCTCCAGCTCCCATCGGTATCGGACACACCCGCTGGGCAACTCACGGCAAACCAGAGGAATATAACGCTCACCCTCACCTGGATAATAGCGGGCGAATTGCGGTAGTTCAAAATGGAATTGTCGAAAATTATCGCGATTTGCGGAAAGAATTGAAAGCAAAAGGACATAAATTTGTCTCGGATACCGATACAGAAGTTATTCCTCATTTAATAGCTGATTTATTTGCCGAAATAAAAAGCGAGAAGGAAGAAGCAAAAGAGAAAAAACCCGAGAAAATAGCTGATTTGTCGTTTTTGGAAGTCGTTGCCAAGGTGGTAAATCGGTTAGAAGGAGCCTTTGCGATCGCCGTTATTTGCGCCGATTTTCCAGACGAAATAATTGTCGCCAGACAGCAAGCTCCTTTGGTGATTGGCTTTGGTGCCGGTGAATTTTTCTGCGCTTCCGACACGCCGGCATTAGTATCTCACACCCGCACTGTTTTGTCTTTGGAAAATGGCGAATTGGCAAGGCTAACTCCGATGGGAGTCGAAGTTTACAGCTTTGCTGGGGAAAGGCTGAAAAAGATCCCCCGCATCCTTGGTTGGAGTCCGGTTTTAGTCGAAAAACAAGGCTTCAAACACTTCATGCACAAGGAGATTTACGAACAGCCCGCTGTAGTCAGAGCGTGTTTAGAGGCTTATTTAGACAGCGAGTGGCAGCCGGGAAATCCCGGCTCTCCCATCAATCTCAACTTGTCCAAAGAACTTTGCGCCGATGTCGAACAAATTTCGAT
>JAICRN010000360.1 GCA_025937335.1 Microcoleus sp. TY_ISSM_2_bin.22 | reverse complement strand
TGTTATCGGCAGAAGGTGTTGATGCTTTCAGTCGCATACTTGGAAACTCTCTGCCTCAAGTAATAGTATCGCCGGAAGACTTTCACGCACGAATTGAGTACGAAAATGCTGCATCTACAGTGTCTAGTTTCCTAGAAAAAGTAGAGAATTCTCGCCGTTCTCAGCCAACGCACCCACGACCTCAACTGAGCAATAGTTATGTTGCTCCCAGAAATCAAATTGAGCAAACACTTGCCGAAATCTGGCAACAATTGCTCGGTATTGAAGAAGTGGGCATCGACGATAACTTTTTTGAGTTGGGCGGTGATTCAGTTCTCAGCATTCAGTTGATTGCTAGAGCGAGTAAAGCTGGTATTCAACTGAGCAGCAAACTAATTTTTGAGCGCCAAACGATCGCGGAGTTAGCAGCAGTCGCCGGCACAAATATCAGTCAAGCCGAACAAGGCTTAGTGACTGGAGCGCTGCCTCTGACACCGATTCAGCACTGGTTCTTCGGACAAAATCAGCCCGATCCGCATCACTGGAATCAGTCAGTGTTGTTGGAGGTGATGCAACCTCTCGATCCCAGCTTGTTAGAGCAGACTTTCCAGCAATTGGCGATGCACCATGATGCCCTGCGCCTGAGATTTACGCGCTCTGAATCAGGTTGGCAGCAAATCAGTTGCGCTGATGATTTAGTTGTGAAATTGACGCGGCGGGATCTGTCGGCGCTATCAGAAATTGACCAAAAGTTAGCTGTGGAGGCAGCGGCAGCAGAATTGCAAGCCAGCTTAAATTTGACAACCGGGCCGCTGGTGCAGGTTGGTTTGTTCGATCGAGGTATGAATCGGCCTCATCTCCTGCTAATTGTTATCCACCACCTAGCCGTGGATGCTGCATCTTGGCGGATTTTGCTCGAAGACTTCCAGACGGCTTATCACCAACTCGCGCAGGGTAAAGCGGTTCAGCTTCCACTTAAGACAACTGCCTTCAAACAATGGGCAGAACAATTAAAAAACTGGGTTCAGTCAGAAAAATTACAAGGAGAGTTGGACTACTGGCTGGCAGACCGCACTCAGGTATTACCCTTGCCGGTGGACTGTGCCGGTGGCGCGAATACTGTAGCGTCGGCTCAAACCGTGTCGGCTGTGCTCAGCGCCGCAGAGACTCAGGCACTTTTGCAGGAGGTGCCGACAGTTTACCGCGCTCAGGTTCAAGACGTGCTGCTTGCTGCTGTGGTAAAGGCTTTTGCCCGATGGACAGGCGTACCCTCGCTGCTGCTCGATTTGGAAGGGCGCGGGCGGGAGGTAATTTTTGAAGGCGTTGATTTATCGCGGACTGTGGGTTGGTTTACTACTATTTCTCCGGTAGTTTTGCAGTTAGGGGAATCTGACAGTCCGGGAGAGACGCTGAAGGCGGTTAAGGAGGAACTGCGGCGGATTCCCAATGAGGGCATTGGCTGCGGGGCGCTGCGATACTTGAGCGGGGATTCGGCAGTCGCCTCGAAATTGGCAGCGCTTCCCCAAGCGGAAGTGGTTTTCCTTTATCTCGGTCAATTTGAAGATAGTTTGCCGACCTCTTCTCTGTTTAAGCTTAACCGCGAGTTTAAGGTTGGCGATCGCAGCCCGCGCGGTACTCGCCCCCACCTACTACAGATATCCGCCTTTGTTACTGGCGGTCAAATGCGCCTGGAGTGGACGTACAGCGAGAACGTACACCGGCGCGATACAGTCCTGGACTTGGCTGAGGCTTTTCTGGAAGCTGCACGGGAACTGATTGCCGGCTGCCAGTCAAAAGATGCCGCCGGCTACACTCCTTCAGATTTTCCCGCAGCCAGAATCAGCCAAAAAGATTTTAGTAAGTTACTCGCTCAAGTCACTCAAGTCGATCGGAGGAATTCTTAAATGAACGGCGAAAAGATTGAAGATATTTACGAACTTTCACCGATGCAGCACGGCCTGCTTTTCCACACGCTGGCTGCCCCAAATTCGGGGGTGTATTTCGAGCAGCTAAGCTGTACTTTGC
The DNA here is from genome assembly GCA_025937335.1 of Microcoleus sp. TY_ISSM_2_bin.22. GTDB lineage: Bacteria > Cyanobacteriota > Cyanobacteriia > Cyanobacteriales > Microcoleaceae > Microcoleus. Next base: position 4,040 of record JAICRN010000360.1, on the reverse strand, counting down.
AAGGCAATCTTGATGTCGCAGCCTTTAAAAGGGCTTGGCAGAAAGTTGTAGAAAGACATCCGATTTTGCGGACTGCTTTTTATTGGCAGGATCTCGATCGCCCGTATCAAGTAGTGTACCGACAAGTTGATTTGCCGATCGCCCAGGAAGACTGGCGGGAACTATCGGCGATCGAGCAACAACAGCGGCTAGAAGTTTTCTTGCAAAGCGATCGCGATCGGGGTTTTGAACTTTCCCAAGCACCGCTAATGCGTTTAGCCTTAATCCGGCTGGCTGACGATACCTATCAATTTGTCCGCAGCCACCATCACATCCTGCTTGATGGGTGGTCTTGGTCTTTGCTTTGGAAAGAAGTTCACGCTTTCTATCAGGCTTTCTCCCAAAATCGGGATTTAAACTTGGAACAACCCCGACCTTATAGAGAGTATATTGCTTGGCTGCAGGAGCAAGACTCCTCTAAAACTGAGATATTTTGGCGGCAAAAGCTCAAAGGATTCGCTGCACCCACGCCGCTGATAGCCGATCGAGCTTCTGGCAGCTTGCCAAATGTGGGCGAAGATGATGATAAACAGCGGATCGCCCTGTCGGCAACTGCGACAGCAGCCTTACAATCCCTAGCGCGACAGCATCAGCTTACCTTAAACGCCGTCGTCCAGGGTGCTTGGGCGCTGCTTTTGAGCCGCTGCAGCGGTGAGGAAGATGTTGTTTTTGGAGTGGCTACCTCTGGCCGGCCGGCGGAACTGGCGGGGGTAGAATCTATGGTGGGGTTATTTCTGAATGCGCTACCGCTGCGAGTGCAAGTGCTTCCCGATCTTTCTGTTGTGCCTTGGCTGAAGCAACTTCAATCTCAACAAGTGGAGGCGCGACAGTACGAATACAGTACGCTGGTACAAATCCATCAAGTGAGCGAGATTCCTAGCGGTCAGCCTTTATTTGAGAGCATTCTGGTCTTTAATAACTATCCGATGGATGCTTCAAAATGGCAATTGAGCGCAAGCATTGGGGCTAGCAATTATCGGACTTATGAAAAAACGAACTATCCGCTGACGGTTTTGGTAGAGCCAGGTTCGCAGTTAAAGCTGGAGATTGCCTACGATACCCGCCGTTTTGATGCTGCTGCGATCGCTCGGATGCTAGGGCATTTTCAGACTTTGCTCGAAGGTATGGCGGCCAATCAAAATCAGCGCTTAGCGGAGATTCCGCTGTTGACAGCAGCAGAATTGCACCAACAGTTGGTGGAATGGAATAACACTCGCAAAGATTACCCGAAAGATAAGTGCATCCACCAACTGTTTGAGGAACAGGTGGAGAAATCGCCCGATGCAACTGCGGTCATCTTTGAGGATACGCACCTCAGTTACCAAGAACTAAATCGGCGATCGAATCAGTTAGCGCACCGCTTGCAAAAATTGGGTGTTGGCCCCGATGTACTTGTCGGCATCTGCGTGGAGCGATCGCTCTCAATGTTAGTAGCAGTGCTGGGCGTTCTCAAAGCCGGCGGTGCTTACGTTCCCTTAGATCCCGCCTATCCCCAAGAGCGCCTGGCTTTCATGCTAGAAGACGCTCAAGTTAAGGTGTTGCTGACTCAAAAGCAGTTAGCCGAATTTACTAATTTGATTGAAATCTCACATTTGGCGATCGTCTATCTAGACGCTGACTGGGAAAGTATCGCTTGTGAGAACGATTTCAACTCGTTTAGCGAGACGACTTCTTCTCACTTGGCTTACACAATCTACACTTCCGGCTCGACTGGGAAGCCCAAAGGCGTTCAAATTCCGCACCGCGCTGTCGTCAACTTTCTCACTTCGATGCGCCATTCTTTGGAAGTGAGAGAGCGAGATATTCTTCTATCCGTCACTACTTTGTCTTTTGACATTGCAGCCTTAGAACTTTTCTTACCCATTATTACAGGCGCTTGCACCGTTGTAGCCAGCCGGGAAGTCGCTGCTTCAGGAACTCTTTTAGCAGAACAACTGGTTAAATCTGGCGCTACATTTATGCAAGCAACGCCAGCGACTTGGCAGATGTTGCATGACGCTGGATGGCAAGGTAACAAACAATTAAAAATCCTCTGTGGCGGTGAAGCTCTATCTCAGAAATTGGCCGGTCAATTGTACCAAAAAGGCTCTGCTGTGTGGAATTTGTACGGCCCTACAGAAACCACAATTTGGTCGATGATTCAACCGGTTGACTCTGAGGATAAACCGATTTCTATTGGGCGCCCGATCGCCAATACCCAAGTTTATATTCTCGATCGCCATCTCCAACCCGTCCCCATCGGTGTTGCAGGCGAACTGCACATCGGTGGTGACGGACTAGCGCGCGGCTACCTCAACCGTCCCGATCTAACTGCTGAAAAATTCATTCCTCACCCTTTTACTGAAAGTTATGACTTCTCAGTTTTGAGTTCTGAATTAAAAGAAGCTGCAACTCAAAAATTTCTCTACAAAACCGGCGATCTCGTTCGCTACAGACCCGACGGTAACATTGAATATCTCGGCCGGCTTGACCATCAGGTGAAAATCCGAGGCTTCCGCATTGAGTTGGCAGAAATTGAAGCAGTTTTGAACCAACATCCGGGAGTAAGTGCGATCGCAGTTTTAGCGAGAGAAGACGAAGCCGGCAACAAGCGCTTAGTTGCTTACATTGTCCCTGACTACAAACGTCCGCCTACTGTTACCGAACTGCGGAACTTTCTCAAACAGAAACTGCCAGAATACGCGATTCCCTCGGCTTTCGTAATGCTGTCTGCCTTACCGCTAACACCCAACGGTAAAGTTGACCGCCGTGCTCTACCAGCGCCCGATACAGCTAGACCTGAGTTAGAAAAAGCTTTTGTTGCGCCTCGTACCCCTGTAGAAGAAGTGTTAGCTGCTATCTGGCTGGACATTTTAGGGTTAGACCAACTTGGCATATACGATAGCTTTTTCGAGTTGGGCGGCCATTCACTGCTGGCTACTCAGGTGATCTCGCGCCTGCGATCGGCTTTTCAGGTGGATGTGGCGATGCGGTGGCTGTTTGAGTCGCCCACCGTTGCTTCGTTGGGCGATCGGATTGAGGCCGCACTGAAAGCAAAAGCTGGCTTGAAAATCCTGCCGATTGAAAGGGTTTCGCGCGATCGTCATCTACCCCTCTCCTTTGCTCAACAACGGCTGTGGTTCTTGGATCAATTGGAACCAAACAGCGCCGCTTACAACATTCCTGCGGCGGTGCGGATTGCCGGCAACCTCAGCGTAGCGGTACTCTTACAATCTCTCAACGAAATCGTGCAGCGTCACGAAATCTTGCGAACTACCTTTACAGCCATAGATGGCAAACCCATCGCAATTATTGCCCCAACTTTGACCTTAAAGTTACCTGTACTCGACTTGCAACATCTCCCGGAAACACAGCGAAATGCTGAAGTTTTGCGACTAGCAGAAGTTGAAGCTCAGCAGCCTTTCGACTTAGCCCAAGGCCCACTATTGCGAGCAACCTTGCTGAAATTAAGCGCAGCCGAATATGTGGTACTGTTCGCAATGCACCACATTATTTCCGATGGTTGGTCTGCTGGCGTACTCCTCCGAGAAATAGCGACGCTTTATGAAGCCTTTTCTAACAATAAACCTTCGCCGTTACCGGAACTTCCGATCCAGTACGCCGACTTTGCCGACTGGCAGCACCGATGGCTGCAGGGAGAAGTATTGCAAACTCAGTTGTCTTATTGGCAGCAACAGTTAGCCGGCGCTCCTCCTGTTTTGAACCTCAAAAAAATAGCCACAAAATTGGCGATTTTGCCACAAAAAAATACAGGCGATTCCTTCGTACTTCCCACCCACTTATCTGAAAAACTCAAGACCTTGAGCAGACAAGAGGAAGTCACTTTATTTATGACCCTGTTAGCTGCTTTTCAGACGCTATTGTACCGCTACACAAATCAAGATGATATTGTAGTTGGCACAGATGTTGCTAATCGCAACCGAGCTGAAACTGAACCGCTAATCGGTTTTTTTGTCAACCTCTTAGTTTTGCGTACCAGCTTGTCTGGCAACCCTAGTTTT
>JAICRN010000429.1 GCA_025937335.1 Microcoleus sp. TY_ISSM_2_bin.22 | reverse complement strand
ATCGACCGACTTCCCAGACGGTTCCGCTGGGACGCGCGCTGCCCAACTGCTACACCTACGTGCTAGATCGGTACCACCAACCCGTACCGGTCGGTATACCAGGTGAGCTATACATCGGCGGGGCCGGGTTAGCGCGGGGCTATCTGAACCGGCCAGCAGAACAAGCAGAACGGTTCATTGCCAACCCCTTTGTCAGCGGAGAGCGGTTGTATAAAACCGGGGACTTAGCCTGCTACTTACCCGACGGCAATCTAGAATTCTTGGGGCGGGTTGACCACCAAGTAAAAATTCGCGGCTTCCGCATCGAATTGGGAGAAATTGAGACAGTGCTGAGCGAACATCCACAAGTGAGACAGGCGGTCGTCTCACTTAGAGAGGATGAACCGGGCAACCAGCGCTTAGTCGCTTACGCCGTCCCCGATAGCGAGCGCTCTGCATCCCTCGCTGCGAATGACCTGCAAAGCTTTCTGCGGCAGCGGTTGCCCGAATATATGATGCCATCAGCCTTCGTGCTGTTGAAAAGTTTACCGCTAACAGCTAACGGCAAAATCGATCGGCGATCGCTCCCGGTTCCCGATTGTCTGCGCCCAGAACTAGCCGCCGCTTACGTCGCACCCCAGACAGAAATAGAACGCGCGATCGCGACGATCTGGCAAGAAATGCTTCACCTCGATCGCGTTGGCATCCACGACAACTTCTTCGATCTCGGCGGTCATTCATTACTCATCGTCCAACTTTACAGCAAATTGCAAGGAGTATTTAACCGCACTATTTCAATCACCGACATTTTCAAATATCCCACCATCGACTCTCTAGCTAAATATCTCAATCAAAACCAAAATTTACAGCCTGCTTTCGACGAACAAAGCCAAGACCGAGCCGATTTGCGAAGACAATTAATCAAACAACAAATGCAATCTAGAAAACACCTGCGTTAATCTGCGATTAAAACAAAAATAATGACTAACCTAGAAGCAATTGACAATATTAATGAAATAGCCATTGTTGGCATGGCCGGCCGTTTCCCCCAAGCCAAAAATCTCGATGAATATTGGCAAAATCTGCAAAACGGCGTTGAGTCGATCTCATTTTTTTCAGATGCAGAACTGCAAAATATCGACAAAAATCTGCTGAACAATCCCAATTACGTTAAAGCAACAGCCGTACTCGAAGACATTGAATCCTTTGATGCTTCATTCTTCGGCTACTCTCCCAGAGAAGCCGAAATTATGGACCCGCAATCCCGCATTTTCCTAGAGTCTGCTTGGGAAGCTCTGGAAAATGCCGGCTACAATACTGACACTTATCAAGGTCGGATTGGTATTTACGCCGGTGCAAGCGTTAACACCTATTTATTATTCAATCTTTTTGCTAACCCTGACTTGTTAGCAACAGTCGGACTCGACCAAATTAAATTCGGCAACCATCAAGATTTGCTGACTACGCGAGCCGCCTATAAACTTAACCTCCAAGGCTCCGGCATCACCATTCAAACCGCTTGTTCCACTTCATTAGTTGCAGTGCACTTAGCTTGCCAAAGCTTGCTGTTTGGCGAATGCGATATGGTATTGGCCGGCGGTGTTTCCGTTTCTGTGCCGCAGAAAGCAGGCTATTTGTATCAAGAAGGGGGAATTTTATCTCCTGACGGACATTGCCGAGCTTTTGATGATCGAGCTAGGGGGACTGTTGGCGGTAGCGGTGTGGGAATTGTAGTTTTAAAGCGATTAAAAGATGCTTTAGAAGATGGCGATCGCATTCATGCAACCATCCTCGGTTCTGCCATCAATAATGACGGCTCTTTAAAAATTGGTTACACGGCCCCTAGCGTTGAGGGTCAAGCGAAAGCGATCGCAGAAGCCCAAGCCATAGCAGGCATCGATCCAGAAACAATTAGTTACATAGAAGCTCACGGCACCGGCACCGCTTTAGGCGATCCCGTGGAAATCGCCGCTCTCACCCAAGCGTTCTCACTTCGTACCAACAAAAAAGGCTTTTGCGCGATCGGTTCAGTCAAAACCAATATCGGGCATCTAGGCGCAGCAGCAGGCGTTGCCGGCTTAATTAAGACGGTTTTAGCTCTCAAACACAAGCTGATACCGCCCAGCTTGCATTTCGAGCAGCCCAATCCCGAAATTGACTTCGCCAACAGCCCTTTCTACGTCAACAGTTCCCTGTCCGAGTGGAAAGCAGGTCGATCGCGCCTTGCGGGTGTCAGTTCCTTCGGCATTGGTGGCACAAATGCTCACGTTATTCTCAAAGAAGCGCCAACAGTCGAAGTGTCGCAAGTTTCCCGCCCTTGGCAGTTGTTGGTACTTTCTGCCAAAACGGAATCGGCACTGGATGCGGCTACAGCCAATCTCACTTTGTACCTCAAACAAAAGCCCGATCGCACTCTCGCTGATGTCGCTTACACCCTACAAGTTGGCCGGCGCACTTTTAACCACCGCCGAATCGCTATTTGCCAGAACCTCAGCGGCGCAGTGAAAGCGCTGGAAACCCTGGAACCGCAACAAGTTTTGACGCACTGCCAAGAACCGTGCAACCCGGCGATCGCGTTTATGTTTCCCGGTCAAGGATCTCAGTATATCAACATGGGTCGGGAACTTTATCAAACCGAACCGATATTTCGCGAGCAAGTCGATAGGTGTTCGGAACTGCTCAAACCTCACCTCAATTTCGATTTGCGATCGCTGCTTTATCCCAGTGAAGCAGAAGCGGAAACGGCTGCCGAACAGCTTAAACAAACTTATCTTGCTCAGCCGGCTTTGTTTGTCATTGAATACGCCTTGGCTCAATTGTGGATGGCGTGGGGCGTGCGGCCAGTGGCTGCGATCGGTCACAGCATCGGCGAGTATGTAGCGGCCTGCCTTGCGGGTGTCTTTTCCCTGGAAGCAGCACTGGAACTGGTAGCAATTCGAGGTCGGCTGATGCAGCAACTACCCGCTGGTGCGATGATCTCCGTTTTGCTTCCAGAAGCCGAAGTGCGATCGCTACTCAATGAAGAACTATCTCTGGCTGCCAGCAATGCACCGTCTTCCTGCGTGGTGTCGGGTTCGTTCAGCGCTGTAAATGCCCTAGAAAACCGTTTAGCAGAGCGAGGTTTAGACTATCGGCGCTTGCATACCTCTCACGCCTTTCATTCCCAGATGACCGATCCCATTTTGGAACTGTTTGCAGAGAAAGTAAAAAAAGTCAAACTGACACCGCCCCAGATTCCGTTTATTTCCAACGTCACCGGCACTTGGATCGCAGATGCAGAAGCCACCGATCCGAATTATTGGGTGAAACACCTGCGGCAAACAGTGCGCTTTAGTGATGGCATTGCCGAACTGCTGCAAGAGTCAGAGCGAATTCTGCTGGAAGTCGGGCCGGGGCGGGTTTTGAGTACCTTTGCTAAACGGCATCAGGTTCGCGATCGCGATCGCGCGATCGTAACTTCAATGCGCCACCCAAATGAGCAACAATCAGATATCGCATTCTTGCTGAAGGCGCTAGGGCGGCTGTGGCTAGCAGGAGTTGAGATCGACTGGCCGAGTTTTTATACCCACGAACAGCGCTTCCGCATCCCCCTACCGACTTATCCGTTTGAGCGTCAGCGTTACTGGATCGAACCTCATTTGAAAGGCGGAAATGTCAGCGATATTCAAAGTAAGTTAGAGAAAAAACCGGATGTTGCAGATTGGTTTTATCTGCCTTCTTGGAAGCGTTCTCCTCTCCCTGAAAAGGGGCTATCTATGGCGCCGGCAGCAGAACAAGAGTCATGCTGGCTAGTTTTTATTGATGCTTGTGCGATCGCAGCCGAAGTGGTGAAACGCTTGCAACTTCAGGGCAAAAATGTCATTACTGTAACTGCTGGCAAAGAGTTTGCTATTTTGGGCGATCGCGCCTACGCAATTAATCCTCAACAGCGGGAGGACTACGACACTTTAGTTGCAGAAATCCAGGCGCAGCATCAGATGCCAAATGCGATCGCCAAGCACTCTTGGCATATTGCCCATTTTTGGAGCATCGCGGCTTACGAGCCAACGCAAAAAAATCAAAATTTAGGTTTTTACAGCTTGCTATTCCTAGCACAAGCTTTAGAAAAACACGAGATTAGCAATCCAGTCGATCTCTTAGTCGTCACAAGTAACATACACGACGTGACCGGAGATGAGGAATTATTTCCCGAACAAGTCACTGTTTTAGGGCCGTGCAAAGTTATTCCCCAAGAATATCCTAATATCACTTGCCGCACCGTTGATATTGTTATTCCTCCTACTCCCAAAACTGCGCCAGAAGAGAAACTAATCGACCAAATTTTTGCGGAATTTATTGCAAAATCACCTGATTTATGTATTGCTTACCGGGGCAAACATCGCTGGCTGCAGACATTTGAAGCAGTACGCTTAGAGGGAGCAAATGTTGGGAAAACGCGGTTGAGGGAAGGAGGAGTTTATCTAATATTGGGCGGACTTGGAGGGATTGGCGGAGCGCTGGCAGAATATCTCGCTGAGGCGGTACGCGCAAAACTAATCTTGATAGGGCGTTCTACTATTCCCGATCGAGAAGAGTGGGAGCAATGGCTGATTGCTCACAGCGATGAGGATAAGATTAGCTGCAAAATCCGCAAAGTTCAGGCATTAGAAGCATTAGGTGCCGAAGTTTTAGTTGGCAGCGCCGATATTGCTAATGAAGGAGAAATGCGGGCTGCGATCGCACAAGCGGTCGAGCATTTTGGCAATATTCACGGTGTAATTCATGCAGCAGGAATTGCCGGCGGCGGATTAATTCAACGCCAAACACCAGAAATGGTAGCAAACAGTTTTGCATCCAAAATCAAAGGAACGCAAGTGCTAGAGGCAATCTTCAAAGAAAGCCAGCTAGATTTTTTTGTGCTCTGTTCGTCATGCCGATCGCTTTTAGGCGGCCCTGGACGGGTAGACTATTGCGCGGCCAATGCTTTTCTGGATGCTGTCGCTCACAAAAATAATTCCAGAAACGGTACGTTCACCGTTTCGATTAACTGGGGGACTTGGCGAGAAGTGGGGATGTCAGTAGACACATTGCGCCGACTTAATCTTCAACCAGAAACAGCTTTAAAAGAAGGAATGTCATCGGCAGAAGGTGTTGATGCTTTCAGTCGCATACTTGGAAACTCTCTGCCTCAAGTAATAGTATCGCCGGAAGACTTTCACGCACGAATTGAGTACGAAAATGCTGCATCTACAGT
>JAICRN010000505.1 GCA_025937335.1 Microcoleus sp. TY_ISSM_2_bin.22 | reverse complement strand
CCCCGGGAATTCCTTTGCCGCTGACGAGCAGGCTCTGATTTTATGCTCTTGCCTCTACTTTTAAAACTCGGCAATTGTCCATCGCTTGTAAAGCCTTGTGAATCAGATTTTGCCAAACTTGATTTAGTTCGGCTGGATAACACAGCAATTCAAGCCGTCGATCTTGATAATGCCGGACAATTTGTCATCTGTCTTTTTGTTGAAATAAAGAGTTAATATAGTTTCAATACTGTCACTAATATTGGCAATTACTTTTCTCCCGTACAGTGAGAGCGAGAAGATCTTTTTCAAGCAAAAACTACTTTGGCTGCTCTATTTGTAGCAGCAGATGCTCTGCTTGGCAAGGTGTCGAGAAAGTGCAGGCAATATCGGCCTGAGTCAGGCAGTTAAGCACCGCTCGATCAAATATAGCGATCGTACTGCAAGTTTATTTATTTTTGAGTTAAGCGAGCTGGTTGCTAGACGCGGCAATTTCATGTTAGAGGTCTGTAAGGTGTTGCCAGAAAAAAATAGGAATATTGATATTTAGGTTGGTCACCATAACTGACAAGTTCAAAATCTCCCTTTTTGAGAGCGCTTGGATAGCTTTATAGGAACATTGCTAGGATTTGCATTACACGATATTTGCTGTGAGCGATACAAGCTGCTACTATATATAATATCCTGCCTCACAGGCTTTTGCCATTGAACATCAATACTAAGTTGAAAGCCAATTTGGCTAACTTATTTGCCGGTTGAATGTCTTGAGATTGGGCGTTTAAAACGACCCCCCAAGCCGCGTTGAAAAAAGCAGAAATCGGTGCATTTTGCTACAGCAACACTTCGGACAGTTTTTGATGGCCAACCGTAGAATAAAGGTTTCAGGGCGATCGGTAAGATGGGTTCTCTTGCCGAGGCACACTATAAGCTTTCTGGTAAATCAAGGTTTCAGACTACGACCTCAAAACTTAGTTCGCTTACGCAAGCAGATCGAATAAACCCGGTTTATTTGTATATTTGTCGTTCCTGGTCGTCAAATTTTTCGTAGGGGAATAAGCGTCCCCATGCTTAAGCCTTGAAATTGTCCAAAGTTTTGCAGTAACTTGTACCCCAGGAAATCACGGTGCCGGCAATTGTAAATAATAACCCTGCCTTTGTGCGCAAGCATTCAAGGCAGGGTTATTATTGAGTATTCGGAATTCTCTGCGGTGAAGCGAGGGCACTGCTGCCGAATTCGGCTGCCGAGCAGTGCACTACTCGCCTAATCGAGTTATTTTAGCGCTGCGTTCGGCTAACATCAGCAGTACATAAATAGTCATTACATAGCCGGCGGCCAGAATGGGAATAATTAGAGGAATATCGCGATAAATCATAATTAGAACCAAAAGTCAAGGACTAGGAGGAGGAGGACAAGTTCAAGACCTACTACATTAAGTCAGCACGCAAGACCATGCCTTGGTTCTGAAGGCCGCTTTTCCATATCAAGCCTGCGGGAACATTTAGGCGTTCCCGGTCATCAACAATGATTTACTGCTTTACAGATGCTTAAACAGCCTAAAACTATCCACTTTAGCTGCTTTGAGCTACCGTGCAAATAAGATGCGCTACTCTTAACTTCTGGAAACTTTTAGCCGCGAGGAACTAAAAATCTGTCCCAGAAATTTTCGCTGCGATCGACTAACAAGGCTGGATCTACGAAACTTTTACAGGCACCTAAAAGTTACCTGCCAGTCTGGCTGTACTTAATGTATAGAATTGTTGAAATCCTTAATAGCCATAATAACACAGGGTTTCTGGGATTTAGAGATTTTTTGGCAGTGTCCTTAACAATTCGATACAATAGGGACAACCCCTCTGGTCGCGGGCTACTCGTCTCTGGCAGTCGGGTCACTCCCATCGGCTTGCAGATGACAAATAACTGCCGATCGCCTAAATTTTTCTTTTCTATTGCAGAGAATTACCTTAAAATAAAGATATGATATGTAAAATTTTGTTACTTTACGGCTTGAGTCGGCGTATCCATGATCTCTAGCACTCTCCTATTTTCCTCGGTTGAAGAAGACCTGCGACTGTTGACAGAAAACTTAAAACAGTTAGTGGGTGCCCGTCATCCCATCTTGTACGCGGCTGCAGAATACTTATTCGGCACAAAGGGAAAACGAGTGAGACCCGCAATCGTTCTGTTGATGGCTCGGACAACTATGCCCGATGGGGAAATCACGGAAAAACACCGCCGCCTCGCTGAAATCACGGAAATGATCCACACAGCTAGTCTAGTGCACGACGACGTGGTTGACGAGTCGGATCTGCGGCGGGGAGTGCCGACGGTTCACAGTCGGTTTAACAACCGAGTGGCAGTATTGGCAGGAGATTTTCTGTTTGCTCAATCTTCCTGGCATTTGGCAAATCTGGACAACCTGCCAGTAGTCAAACTGCTTTCAGAAGTGATTATGGATTTAGCTGAGGGGGAAATTCAACAGGGACTAAATGGATTTGACACCAGCTTGTCGATCGAAGCTTACCTAGAAAAAAGTTATTACAAAACAGCGTCTTTAATTGCCAACAGTTCCAAAGCAGCGGGCTGTTTGAGCCAGGTTTCACCGGAAATAGCAGACGATTTGTACAACTACGGTCGCAACATTGGTTTGGCATTCCAAATAGTAGATGATATATTAGATTTCACCGCTTCAACGGAAACTTTGGGCAAACCAGCAGGCTCGGATCTCAGAAGCGGTAATCTGACAGCACCAGCGCTATTTGCCCTAGAAGAAAAGCCTTTCTTGGAAGTTCTCGTCGATCGCGAGTTTGCTCAAGAAGGAGATATAGAGCAGGCCCTGGCACTGGTAGAAGATTCTAAAGGCATAGAGCGATCGCGAGAACTAGCAACAAATCACGCACAGAAAGCCGTCGAATACTTAGCTTCGCTGCCCCATTCCGAGTCCCGTCAAGCTTTGATTGATTTGGCTGAATACGTTTTGAGCAGACTTTATTAGAGGTTAAAAATTTACACTTTATTGGTAATGGGGAATTGGTAATGGGTAATGCCCAATACCTAATCCCCTATTGCCAATTAATAGAAAATTGAGTTGTTTAGGCAATATCCGGCGGTGGAGCAGATCGATACTGTTGCAAGTAAACGTTAATTAAGCTCTGTATTTGCTCGCGAGGGATTTCCGTCCCCACTTCCTGATTGCCTGGACTTTCAAAAAAAACAATGCTGTCTAGACCTTCAAGAGCTATCATCTGAAATAAAATGTGAGTGACAGGCAAAGTCACCGGTCTGAGGCGATCGCCCCCAGCCGTCGCCGCCTGCGACGCATCTTTAAGACTGCTCCAAGCATAAATCACCCTCTTCTCCCGTCCCGGTTGCTTGAGATTGCTCAAAACCACGATCGCCCAACTTTGGTCTACCGCTTGCAGGATCGAGTACTCGAGGTGCTGTAGCTGTTGGGCAATTAACACCAGGGCCGGAGCGATCGCCTTTAAGATTTTTGGCGTCGAACCGTCGGGCGGAGCTTTTTCGATCAGTGCTTGAATCTGTTGGTCTAAATCCATCAGTCAGTTAATTTGAGATTTGAGTTTAAGAATTTCAGGGTAACAGGTGGGCGTCCAAGTATGTGATACCCAGCACTGCCCACTATAAAATGTAAAATCCCAAATTTAAAGTCGCAGGGTGTGCTAGTTTCATTGTTAGCTGTAAACTATCATGCGGGAAATCTGCCAGAGCGTGGAAACCATCTTTCAACTGCTGTTAGACGAACTCAAAAAGTCCACTCGCGCGTCTGAGCAGAACTGCCGGGATGTAGCAGGACGACTCGCAGCAGAAGTCAACAGGATATGCACCGAAAGCCAGCGGATTCAAGCCTCCGGAGATCTAGAAGGTTCAGCCCAGAGCCTCGCTCAGCACCGCTTGCAACAATGCCTGCATTATTACAATTTAGGCTCCGGGCCCGGGCGAGTAGAATTGCACAGTACCCTCAGCGCGATCGTCTATCGCTACATCACTCCTCCGCAGGTGCAGTCTAGCTATCAGGCGCGAGTAGAACTGATCAAAGATTTTTTGCAAGGATTTTATCTCGAAGCTTTAAAGGCATTCCGGCGCGAAACCGAACTCCCACCTACCTACAGTCCCCGCACTCGCTTAGAACTAGCAGAGTACATGGCTTTTGTAGAGCGCTTCGGCAAGCGGCGGATTCCTTTGCCTCGGAACCGCAGCCAGCAACTAATTATTTTACGGGCCCAAACCTTTTCCCAGCAGCAGCCCAAAGAAACCTCCGTAGATATGGAACAAGCCGCCGACGGAGGGGCTTCTGATTCCGACCAAACTTGGAACGACACCTCGGTGCACTCGGTGCGGGAAGCGATGGCCGGACAGGGTTCGGCGGCAATTCGTCCGCTAGGCGACGAGTCAGAATCTCTGCGGCAAAACGTGATTGACGAATTAGTCGCTTACTTGAAAGAGCGCAACCAACTAGACTGCGCCGATTACTTCGTGCTGCGCTTGCAAGACTTACCGACTAATGAAATAGAGTCGCTCTTGGGCATAACTCCCCGCCAAAGAGACTATTTGCAGCAGCGCTTCAAGTACCATTTG
>JAICRN010000040.1 GCA_025937335.1 Microcoleus sp. TY_ISSM_2_bin.22 | reverse complement strand
TGAATAAGGCTTTAGTTATCTAGGAAAGAAGGCTTTAGTTATCTAGGAGAGAAGGCTTTAGTTATCTAGGAGAGAAGGCTTTAGTTATCTAGGAGAGAAGGCCTTAGTTATCTAGGAGAGAAGGCCTTAGTTATCTAGGAGAGAAGGCCTTAGTTATCTAGGAGAGAAGGCCTTAGTTATCTAGGAGAGCAGTCAGAAGGCTTTGGTTATCTAGGAGAGAAGTCAGAAGCAATAGTACAGTCCTGGATGCAAAAACCGGGTCTCTGCACGTAATTTGGTCATCTACCCTCGATCGCCACAACGATCGACCGGGTTTTTTTTGTCAGCGTGCGTCCTGGACTGTAAGAGGAAGGGTTTGGGCGATTAAGAATGTCCCGATTGTCGGGCGCTACAGGGGAAACAATCATCTTAACTGCTGGCGAATGACTGCTCAGTGGTAACTGATGATTTCTTCCTGCGCTTAATTTGGACGTAACTGTGCCAAAATACATTCGAGGTATTATCAAATCAACTATTCCCCAACGAGCGAAGCCGAGGGGGTACAGGACGAGGCAGTAAGTCCAGCAAGGGTTAAACCTGACCAAACGGTTAGACTCGGCAAATAAAATAATTGTCTGTAAAACTTGTAAACTGTGCTATCTCTAGAAAACAAAACCAGCCTTGACGAAATTTAAAGTCCCATGTTGAATGCGAACGGGAGCATATTGGCAGACAATCGATCGGCCGCGTCGCAGTGGGCGCAAGAAGCTTTAGGGCTTCCCGAAGTTCAAGTACAAGCGCGGTTGCGGGGAAATCACCTGCACGTTTTGTGCGAAGCAGCGCAGTGTCCGTCTCAAGAATTGGTGACGGCGAGATTTACCAACGCCCTCGAACAAACGGATTTAACGCAACTGCTGCCCGATCGACCTAAAATTTACCAGTTGTTTTTGTGCGGCCGCAAACTCGGTTCCCGACAAAATGACTGGACAGTCCGGCTCGATTGCAGCAGTCCGCAGCGACAGCAACAGCAACAGCAACCGGAACCAAAAGTTGCCGAAGCGCCGCCACCAGCGAGTCCCCCCGACGGCGAGCCGCCAGCAAGCCCTAAAAGAGGCGGATTTTTCTTCGGCAAATTTAATAATGACAACCGCAAACTCAAACCGAAACCAGAGCCTGTAGAAAGAGCGGCTCACCCGCCGCAGGTGCGGGAAGAACTAGACTTTGATGCCGAAAGTCTCCCGATTGCTTCCCGCATTCAATACCCAGAAGTTTTTGAAACTTCGCCCGTGACGATCGACACTTCGGCGGCGCGGGAAGCTTTCAGTCCCCCCGTTCCCCCGCACGCGCGGGAAACAGCCCCGCAGCAGAAAGCCAACCGCGGCGCTGTAGCTTTGATTCAATCCCCCCAATCCGGCTCCGGCGACAGCGAGCGCGGCCCGGGCCTGGCGGTTTCGCCGGAAACTTTGGCGCGCCGGGGCTATCCAGATGCGATCGCCAGCTATCTCAGCGAAATCCTCGGGCCGATGGGAGTTTCGGTGAAAGTAAGCATTCGCGAAAAAGAACTCAAAAGCAGCCGAGAAACCCTGCCGGTCAAGGGGCAGGAAAATATCAAGCCCAAGGAACGCCGGCTGCTGGTGCTGTGCGAGTCAGCTTACAGCCCCGACCCCTCATTGCTGGCAGAACCCATCGCCGGCAGGCTGCGGAAACTGCAACTAGAGGATTTCCGGGAAGCAGTGATCGGCAGCCAAGTCAGCGGCGAAGCGAAGCCAGACTGGCTGCTGCGGGTGGATTTGACTTCGCCGGACACAATTCTCAAGGAATGGGCGAGGTGGGGAGACGTACAGTCGATCGCGAAACTGCTCAACCAACACTTGGCAGCATCGAGAGTCGAAGTGCGAGCCACCCTCAAAGAAGCCACCCTCCACCTGTTTTGCAGCAAAACTGCTAAAAAAGGACAAAAGCCTAAACGGCAAGAATACCCCGACAAGCAGCAAACTACCGACGCGATCGCCCCTTTGTTAGCCTCCTTCGCGCCCCAAGGCATCCGCGCAGCTACTATCTACGGCGTAGAACCAGCCAGGGACTCTCAGGCGGAGCCGGAGTCGCCTGTGTGGATTGACTGGGTGGACTTGCCTGCCGCCCACCACCCCGACTTAGCTCCGAGCGCTAGAACGCTGGCAGCCGAGGGCGACCAATTGGCTCTGACTTTTTTATTGAACAGGTTGCTCAACCCGAATCTCAGACGCAAGCTGGAAACAGGAGGGATTCGGGCTGTCGTGCTGCAAAAAGCCAACGTGCTGCACGTCATGACTGAAGCTCTGGCTTGCCCTTCTCAATCGAAAGTAGGCCCGCCGGTGGCGAAATTTTTGCGGCACTTACAGATTCCGGGAGTGTCGGGAGTGCGAGTCTACGGGCGGCGCGCCGGCCAGAAACTGCCCCTGTGGCGCTACGCAATTGACCTCCGAACGGCGGTTGACGGGGAATCAGCGCCGGCACCCGCACCGGCTGCTTCGCCGCTGGCTGTGTTGGAAAAGGAACCGATGCCGGAGTTTGCGCCGGCCGAGGAGGGGAGTTTTTCGGGTTTGGGGGAAAATTTGGTGTTCGATGCTCCGGTGCCCAAGTCCTGGCGGCCCCGCTTCAAAATCCGACTCCCCGGATACAATCTGGGCGAGCAGTTAGTTCAAGCTGCGGTGCAACCGCTTGTCGCTTCGGGTTTGTTTGTTCCCAACGACGGTTTGTCAACGAATGCTGCTGCCCCCGGTGGCGTGAGAGCCGATCGCGCGGCGGGAATGGCTTTGATTTGGGCGATCGCCGGCTGTCTGCTGACTTTAAATACCGATTGGCTCCTAGGTCGATTTCTGCAATCTGCGGCGGTCAGTCAAGCTCCTAGCGCCTCCGAAGTTTGCAGCGGCCCAAATTGTCAAAATTCATCCCCCAAGGCTTTAGGCGACGTTACAGCCCGACTTCCGAACGAAACCCCGAACCCCGTTCCCCCTGCTGGGGAGGAAGCGAATTTGCCTCAAACTCCGTTGCAGCCGTCGCCGGAAGCGAACCGGGAAGAGGTGTTCAACGGCTCTGGCTTTACCAAACCGGGAAATACTAGCCTTCCTGTAGCTGATGTTTCTGCACCTCCGGTGTTCCCAACTTTGAGGAGCGAGCAGCTTGACGATCAGATAGCGCGCTATCAAGAGTACATTCACCTGCACAAAAAACCGCCGGATATTTTAATTGTCGGCAGTTCGAGGGCGCTGCGGGGTATCGACCCGGCGGTTTTGGAAACGGCTTTGGCAGCTTCTGGCTACCCGGGGCTGAAGGCTTACAATTTTGGGGTGAATGGAGCTACTCTCCAGGTTGTAGATTCGATCGTCCGCCGGATTTTGCCGCCGCAGCAACTGCCAAAATTGCTGGTGTTGGCGGACGGGGCGAGGGCTCTCAACAGCGGGCGGCCGGATTTGACTTTTAGTGCGATCGCTTCTTCGGAAGGTTACAGGCAATTGTCCCGGGGTAGTTTTCTGATCCGCACCAATCAATTAGAGGCCCAAGAATCGAATCCGAGTGCAAAAAATCCGGTGGCGACTGCCACTGAATTGGTACACAATTTGGGACAAACTCAAGCTAACGTTCAGCAATTGGTGAGTCAAAAGTTGGTGGAGGGTTCTGCAATTTACAAAAAGCGCGATCGGCTCAAAGGGTTTTTGCGATCGCTCGCGAATCCATCAGCCCCTGTTGGAACCGAGAGTGCCCAAACCGGAGTCCTGGGCGAACAAACAACTGAAAACGCCCAGCCAATTGCTGGGGGTAAAGAACCCAGCGAGTTTCAACCAAACGGCTTTTTGCCGATCGATATACGCTTCAACCCCGATACTTACTTTCAGAATCACCCGAAAGTATCTGGCTACTACGACTCCGACTATCAAGATTTTAAATTGATAGGCGAACAAGCTGTAGCACTCAAAAATCTGATCGAATTTACCAAGGTTCGCAACATCAATTTCGTGTTTGTGAATATGCCTCTGACTGAAGATTATTTAGACCCGGTGCGGACAGGTTACGAACAAGAATTCCGGCAATATATGCAAGAATTAGCAGCTCAAAGCGGACTAATTTTCCTAGATAAGAGTTTATTGTGGCCCCAGGCGCGGGAATCTTTTTCCGACCCCAGCCACCTCAACCGTTACGGTGCTGTTGCAGTTTCTAAGCGGTTGGCTCAAGATCCCATGATTCCCTGGCCGGCGAAAAAATAGTTTTGACTTTTGAGTTTTGAGTTATTTTAGAAGTTAAATGATTTAAATCTGCTTGTAGGGCAGGGTTCAGGACTATCTATGATTCTGATTTAACTCACAACTCATGCAAAGCAAAGCGTTGCGGGATCGTCCCGATTTTGTATAAAGCGTTGTTTAGGAGTGCGATGTCATCCCGCACAGCACAGTGTATCAACCCAGGGGCATCTAACATAATTTTACGGTTCCTCAGCGGAGTGTTTATGAGAGTCCAGTTTGATGAAATTCTTGTGGGGTGGTGTCCCGACCCAAATATATAACTTAGATCCCCGACAGCTTATCTCTCGTTTGGATATCCACAGCCAACACTCCTGTAAAAGCTCTCATTGGAACTATCCCAGCGTTGCAAATGCGACGCGGCTATCTCAAAACTATTCTTTCCTGCGGCTGGATACTGAAAATGAAAAGATTGATATTTCCTGAAAATCGCAAAAATCAACAGATAAAAAGTCCCAGAAAAAATTTGCCTTTGATATTTTTTATATTATCTTTAGTATTTTTTTGTTTCAGTTTGTATAAAGGTTTATTTTTACCTTTTGCTTTATCATCTGGGCCGCCCAGCAACGAACAAAATAGCGAACAGCAAACTCTGGCACCCTTTGAACAGGTTGTCAAAGACGCGCAAAAGTTAGAGGGACTATTTACCCTTTACCGCAATCGAGCAACTAATAAAGTTTATCTGGAAATTACACAGCAACAACTAAATAAAAAGTTTCTGTGTTTCGTGACACTGGCTTCGGGTTTGGGAGAAGGGGGTATTTTTAGCGGATTGCCGCTCGGCGATTTCTTGTTTCAACTGCGCAGAGTCCAAAATAAGGTGCAGTTTGTGATCCCAAATATCAATTTTCGTACCAGTCCGGGCGACCCGCAAACAGGTTCGGTGGAAAGGGCATTTAGCGACTCGATTCTATATTCTTTGCCGCTCAAAAGCATTCATCCGCAACGACAAACTCTGTTGATAGATTTAGGGGATTTGCTGATGAGTGAAAAGCGCGACTTGCCAGGGGTAAAAGCGATTTTACCGCTGATCTTGGGTGCTTCTTACTCTATCGATGAAGACAAGTCTTCTTTTAAAGATGTTAAAGCGTTTCCGCTCAATGTAGAAATTGCTTCTATTTACGGTTTTTCTAGCGATAATGACAGTGAAGTTAACTATTTACCATCGATTCCTGACAGTCGGGCTTTTAACCTTCGCATTCACTACAGTTTCTCGGAAGTGCCGCTAAATAACGGCTACCGTCCCAGACTTGCGGATGAGCGAGTGGGCTATTTTCTCACAGCATATAAAGACTTTTCTGACAAGAGCAGCCGGGAGCCTTTTGTGCGCTATATCAATCGCTGGAATTTGCAAAAGCAAAACCCGACAGCCCCGATGTCGCCTCCGGTGGTGCCGATCGTCTTTTGGATAGAAAATAATGTGCCTCTGGAATACCGAAACGCTATTCGGGAGGGAGTTTTGGAGTGGAACAAAGCTTTTGAGAAGGCAGGTTTTACTGAGGCAATTCAGGTCAAACAAATGCCTGACAATGCTAAATGGGACCCGGCTGACGTTCGCTACAATACTATTCGCTGGTCGAGTTCTTTTGAGCCTGAGTTTGCCGGCCTCGGGCCCTCTCGCACTAACCCGCTGACCGGAGAAATTTTGGATGCTGACATTCTGTTGGATGCCAATGTTGTACGGCAAATCAAACAGGGCTATCGGTCTTTGGTAGAACAAAATCGCTCGGTATCTAAGAGTTTTGAAGGGCGAAACGGTTCTAATACCAATCCCTGTCAGTTCGGGATGTATTCTCGCTATTTGAATGTGCTAGAAAATGGGGATTTAGGAAAAACCAGCGGGGAAAACGATCGAGGTGGAATTGCTGAGGATTTGCCGACTTTGGTAGAAAGATACCAGCAGCAAAAACGATCGCCTTTATCGCGGTTGATGTCGAGTTCGGATATGTGTTTTGGGTTGGAATCGAGCCGACAGTTTGCGATCGGGGCAATGTCGATGGATCTGTTGGAAAATACAGCGCCTAGCAGTCCGACAATTGACAATTATGTGAATCAATATATCAGATCTTTGACGGCGCACGAAGTCGGTCACACTCTTGGTTTGAGGCACAATTTTCACGGGAGTACGATGCTGCAACCGGAGGATTTGAACAATACTCAGGTAACTCGCACCCAAGGTATGATTGCGTCGGTGATGGATTATGTGCCGATTAATTTGGCACCTGCCGGAACTGTGCAGGGCGACTATTTTCCAACGATTGTAGGGCCTTACGACGATTGGGCGATCGAGTACGGTTACAAGGTGATTGGCGGCCGGGACCCGAACAGCGACTTACCAGCGCTGCAACAAATTGCCAGCCGCGCTGGGGAACAACAATTAGCTTACGCACCGGATGAGGATGCTGTTGACATTCTCGATCCCGCTGCGAATACCTTCGATCTCAGCGCCAATATGCTGAGGTATTCGCAATGGCAATTGGATAATGCTAGGGCGATGTGGAAGCGTTTGGAAAAGCGAATTCCGGTTGGGGAAGAGGGTTATAACGAACTGCGGGTGATGTTTGATTCGGTGTTCGGGTATTATGTCAACCAGGTGATGAATGCGACTTTGTATGTGGGGGGACAGTCGTTTAATCGGATTCGCCCTGGTGATACTAATGCGAAGTTGCCGTTTGTGCCGATCGAACTTTCTCAGCAGCGAGAAGCTTTAGCAACCCTTGAAAAGTACGTTTTTGCCCCGGATGCCTTTAGTTTTGCGCCGGAATTGCTCAACAAATTGGCGCCTTCGCGGTGGGAACACTGGGGAAGTCCGGCTTTGGTGTTTCCTCTAGATTACCCGATCGGCGATCGAATTACTTTTTTGCAGCGGTTTGTGTTGCGAGTTTTGCTATCTCCGATGCGCTTGGCGAGGCTGCGGGATGCCGAGTTAAAATCGGCGCCGGAAACTGCTTTGAGGTTGCCGGAAGTGTTGGATACTGTGCAAAAGGATATCTGGAAAGAGGTTTTGCAGGCTGAAAAGAAGATGCAAATTTCAACTTTTCGGCGTTCTTTGCAGCGGGAACATTTGGCAATTTTGATCGGAATGGTGCTGCGAAAAACCAGTGTTCCAGAGGATGCGCGGAGTTTGGCTTGGTACGAGTTGCGGCAGTTGCGGGAGGGTTTGAGCAAAAGTATTCGGAATTTGGATCGGAATGCTGATGCTTATACGCGGGCTCATTTGGAGGAAACGCGCGATCGAATTTCTAAGGTTTTGAATTCGCAAATTCAGTCGAATTAATTTTATATAGGGCTTACGCATAGGGGCCCAGAAACCGGGTTTTTTACGAGAATATTTCGTTGACACCCGCAGATTCGATAAAAAACCCGGTTTCTTTGGTGGAAGTGCGTAATTCCTGACTTATTAATTGGGCGTTTCTATCTGCAATCAAAAATTATGACTACAGATACTTCCAACAAACATCACCTGCGATTGGCGCTATTTTGGGCATTACTGGGGAGTCTGGCAGCGTTGGCATTATTTCCTTATCTGCTGTCTCTGAATCCAGCAGTCGGGCAAGTGCCTGCACCGTTACCTGTTATAGCTATTGCGTCCGCCCTTCAAACTGGACTTCTTTTGATTCTCCTGAATTGGATTGGACTACGCCTAGGCAACTCAATGGGACTTGATACTCCCCTGGCTCGTGCGCTGGTGTATCGACAGCCTGTTCCCACTCTTTCTAAATCTGGTATCAAAACGGCACTGATAGTCGGTGGCGTTGGTGGAATCGTCTTAATTGGATTGAGTTTAGGGTTTGAACCTTGGATGCCTCCAATGGCTTCAACAACTACGTTAAAAATTGACCTCTGGAAACGCATATTAGCTTCTTTCTACGGAGGTATTACCGAAGAACTATTGCTTAGATTATTCGGTATGACATTGATTGCATGGCTACTTTGGAAGATTTTTCAGGGGCGCCGATCGGAACCTAGCGGGTCAATTTTTTGGCTAGCAATTGTGGCGGCGGCGATTCTGTTTGGTGTGGGTCATTTGCCTGCCGCTGCCAATCTCTGGGGACTAACCCCAATCGTCATTTTCCGAACGATTGTGCTCAATGCTATTTTGGGGATTCCCTTTGGATTTTTGTACTGGCGCTGGGGGTTGGAATATGCAATGTTATCTCATTTTTTTGCTGATGTGGTACTGCATGGAATTGGAGGAAGTTAGAAAATTGTTCTTGCTTTCCATCCACCGGAAGTCCGACAGCATACTGGATATGCTCGCGCATAGCTTATCCTCTTGACCAAGATTTTAGACAATCGCTGGCGATCGCCATTTTAGCTGGCATCAGAGGGGTAGCTTGGCAATACGATCGACCCATTCCTCTGCACTAGATGCAGCCCAAATCACCAGCAGTTCTTCGATGACAACTTCCATCGGTATTTTTCGGGAAACAATAATGACTCCAGCACTCTGATTCGTAGTGATGAACTCAGCAAATTCGGAGGGCATTGTTTTGCGATCGTGGCTGACGAGAACACGTCTTTGCTGTGCTGCAATTGCCAGCACGTCGGAATCTTTAACGCCTTCTAACCCAGCAGCAAAAGCAGTTTGAAAGTCGATTGTAGATTCTCGTCGCAGTAATCCTGTGACGATCGCCTGATTTAAGTCAGCATCAGCTTGGTAGCGAATATTCAAGATCGCACCTGCTATCTTGCAGCCTTAGCTGCCATCAGTTTGTTGTACAAAGCTGGATCGCTGGTTTGTAGAGGTTGAGGCATGGCATCAAATGCGGCTTCTTCGGCGGCTAGGTAAGCGTCGATTTCAGCGCGGTTGCCTAGATAAAAGGCGATCGCGCCATAAACCTGTTCCAGTGTCAGTAGTGGGAAAGACTGAACAATAGTTTCGGGCGATAATCCTTGTTGGAAAGCATAGGCGATCGAGTCAAGAGAAATCCGAGTTCCTTCAACCCAATAGGCATCATTCCGATACTCTATGTAAGTTTTAACTGCTACAACTGGCATACATTTTTTTGATTCTAACTACTTATTATCATAGACGGAAGAACCCGCAGGCAGCCGAGGGTTTGCATGAGATCCGTCAGAGGTTGGTTGCGGAAGGTTGCGAGTTGAATTAAGGCTTGAATGCGGGTAACATTGAGTTGTTCAAGGCGATCGCTCATTTGGATCAGTTGCTTGTGTTCTTCGGGAGTCATTCGATTTTAGATTTTAGATTTTAGATTTTAGATTTTGGAGGCGACCCCACGGATAAATTCGGGGGCTTGAGGATTTTAGATTTGAGATTTTGGATTGATTCCACGGATAAATCACGTGGCGGGTACCACCTTTGAAATTCTTGGTCAGGGTTTCGGCATGACGCTTGGCGATGACGGCATGGTATTCTTCCCAGGTTTGTGCACTAAAGCCGATATTAATTTGTTGCAGCAAGTCGGCTTCTGTAGGTTGGGTGGTTGGAAGTCTAGGCTGGAGGCGTTCTTGCAGGGCGTTGAGGATGTAGCGATCGGGTTCAACGCCCTGTCTAGCTGCTTCAGTGCGGATCTGGTGTTCGAGTTCGGGAGAGAGGTTGAGGGTGATGGTGGTCATCGTTATCTTGGCAGCAAAATCTATTCATCATTTTAGCGATCGGGCTTTCACCTTATCTCGAACTTCATCGCCTGGGACTTCTCGATTTTACTGCCCGCGTCCTGGTTTGCAATCTACGAAACCTAATGCTTCTGTGTCGAGAAAAATGGCGATCGAAATGGCGATCGGATATTCAATTTTCGCAGCACGCGCAATTAGAGCCGCTTGAATTCGTTCTGGCAAGAGTCTCAAAATAACTTCGGCATCAGCAAGAGAAAGTTGTTCTTGAAGTTTGGCTTGTTGCATCGTATTCACCTTTGGCTTGGAATTTGATGAGATACATTCAAGCCACTACCCAAATCAGATTTAGCGGTCTAACGTTGCCTATCACCCGCCACAGATAACCTCTAAACGGTCAGGTGCAAGCGGATTGTTAGTCTGCTGTTGATAAACTTTAAGGTTAGTCTCCGACAGGCAACTTCCACTTTGGATTAAGCCGGTTGAACGTTTCACGCTGCTGCTTGAGGTCAACTTGCGGCAAGTGCTGCTCTACAAGGTCGAACGTTTCCTCCGAGAGTTGTCGCAACTCATGGGTTCCGCTTGCGGCATCCGATTGAAAAACACGCTCCAAACGCGCAAAAAACTCAGGCGGTTTGATGGTCATTGCTTCAACCCAGTAACTTGTCCACTTGAAACCTGGATGATAGATGCGGTTTAGCCCGAACAGCAAGTTGAGAAGCTTTCGCACAATGGTGCACCTGTTTTCATACAGCATCGGAATCTCAAGGCGTTCCGTCAGAACTTGTTGACCGTCGAACGGGCGGAAATTCATATGCTTTTGAATCATCGCAATAGCAAGTTCTTCAGGATAAGGAGAAAGCTGAGTTTGCCAATTTTTGATAATATCCTCGCCGTAAAGAACAACGCCGCGTAGAATATGAGAGGCTAGGGCTTGCTTCTCAAACACAAGCCCGTTTTGCGACACATCGTAACGCTCAATCACATCCATAATGAAGTTGTCCATCGTATCTCGCGCCAAATGATTTGCTTCGACTTTCATGCCGTATAAGTAGAATTGCTCAAACCATCCCTGTTTTGCTTCCCCATACGGCTGAATTTCCCGCCCTTTGACACCTACCCTTTGTGCTGTGGCTTGTAAATCTTCGGCGGACGGTAGTTCTGACCAGATAAAGCCTAATTCAAGGTCAGAATACTGATCTGAAATACCTAATGCTGCCGAGCCAAATACAAAACACGCTGCAACTTTGGTGGAGTTAGCAATGAAAGCAGGAGCGATTTTGTGAGCCAAAGAAATCCGCCATATGCTATGTTCAGTCATGTTGAGAGTCATATTTTCTCCGCTGAAATAATGCAGTGCGCAGCAGGATAACTGATAATTGTATCGCAGTTATTGTCTTGGATTCACTGTGATTCTATCAAACAGATAAGCAACGGATGCTGGTATTGGTTAAAATTGTCTGAAATCTTTTTCTATAGTTTACTTCATTTATCGCTCGAAATTCACACCGCGATATAATTCTGCGATCGCTATGCTGTAATAGAGATCAGTCCATTCCAACTTCCCTAGTTTATGACCGCAGCAATATCTATTGACATTGGTACGCTCATTACACGCACTCCCGGACTCCCGGACTGCATGGTGGATGTCCCCACATCCTCGGTAAAGGCGTTACCGTTCGCCGGATTGTAACCTGGTACAAGCGAGGATTGAATGCTGAAGAGATTTGCGATCGCCTCGGACATCTCACCCTCGCCGAAGTCTACGCTGCATTAACTTACTATCATGCCAACACCGCAGAAATTGAAACTGATTTGATTGATCGAGCAGCAGAAGCCAAGGGTCTTGAAGCTTTGTACAGCAACTTTGGTAAAGAAGCGTGAGTGAGATAATAGGTGAAGAAACATCATGCTTTGTAAACATCTTTCCGATGTTTGCATTGTAATAGGAGAATGATTAGTTCTTCATCGCTGATTTCATAACGAACGCGATAATCACCGATCCGAATACGGTACTAATTGTCAGCACCTTTGAGCTTGACCACCCCATCGGGGCGCGGGTTTTCGGCAAGTTGCAAAATCTTGACAGCGATACGATCGTAGACATCACTGGGCAGGGCATCTAGCTGCTTTTGTACAGCTTTAGGGGTAAGGATAGTGTAAGTCATGTCGATTTATTTGCCCGTTGTGCCATATATCGATCGAAAGTTGTGTAATCTCCAGCTTTGTAGTCAGCACGGGCCGCTTCAATTTGGGCAATGTCTTCTGGAGAATCGTCCTCATTCGGGAATAATTCAGCTTCCAAAAATTCCCATATCTTGTATCTTTCAGAAATTCCCAGTGACGAAATAGCTTCCAGCAGTGATTGAAATGAGATGTCTACTTTCACAGTATTCTCAGCCATCAGAACTTTCCTCCACTTTAAACTTTACAATATACCCAGAGCCCCGGCTTCTTTAAGAAGTCGGGGCTCTAAAAGCAGACTACATTACAACTGCACTAATCAAAGTTTGCACATTTTGTACAACAGCAGTAGTAAAATTATGAGTCACAGGCAAACTGTCAACCACTATTCCAGCGCACAATAGCATCAGGTACAGAATAGAGTATTTAAAGAGCGATCGCGCAACAATCTTATCCTCTGGAGTCTGCAACAGCAACCAAGCTTTTTGGGCAAAAATAGCACCGAGGAAAATAGCTGTTCCCGCATACACCGCGCCCGCTAAATGCAGGGGATAAACTAGCAGCAAAGTTGCAGGAATCATCAATAGCGTGTAAATCCAAATTTGGCGGGCTGTGGCCTCGTCGCCCTCAATTACGGGTAACATCGGGACGCCTACTTCCTTGTATTCATCGCGAATCATCATTGCTAATGCCCAAAAATGCGGCGGTGTCCACAGGAATATAATCCCAAACAGCAGCCACGCACCCCAACTCAAATCTCCCGTCACCGCAGCCCACCCAACTAGCGGGGGAATCGCCCCTGCTGCACCGCCGATAACGATGTTTTGCACGCTGTGGCGCTTCAGCCAGTGGGTGTAAATTAGGACATAGAAAACGATGCCTGACATTGCTAGCAATGCGGCTAATAAGTTGGCAACAACAGTGAGCAAAGTAAAGGATATTGTAGCTAGGGCGATCGCAAATATCAAAGCATCCCGCTTCTTGACACGCCCCGAAGGAATCGGCCGCCACCGGGTGCGCTCCATAATATAATCGATGTCGCTGTCGTAGACACAATTAATCGTATTCGCCGACGCGGAAGCTAAAGCACCTCCAGTAATAGTTGATACCAGCAATAGCGGGTCTACTTCTCCTTTGGCCGCCATCCACATTCCTGCTGAGGTAGTGATTAGCAGCAGTAAAATAATTCTGGGTTTTGTTAGTTGATAGTAACTTTTCACGACTTGCGAAAAGTTTTCGTGGAGGCGGGGCCTCTCGTTAGTAAGGATTTCTTGCATCGGTTGTAAGCAGTTAGTAATTATTTGCGAATTCGTCATTAGTCATTAGGCTGTAGAGGCGGGTTTTACGAGAAATAGTTGCTGTAGCTACAAGGATTAATAAACCCGCCCCATCTTACTCTCAAGATGTCGGGTGCGTCAGAACAGAAAAACCTGTTGAAGTCGAAATAATAAATGTCTGACTCACCCTACTTGGCTTTAGTCTGATCTCTCAAGCTGATAAAACTCGATCGCGCCAAGCTAAAACGCTAAAAGCTATCAGGGTTCCCAGCAAAGCAGCACCGACTGCTTGGTGGGCGACTGTCAGCGGTTCTACCTGAAGGTGCAGCCGGAAAGTTGCTAATCCCAGAACTAATTGAGCAATTAGGCAAACACTCGCCCAATTACCCAATTTTCGCAAGTTTGGACTCAGTGCAGGCTGCCGCCAAGCCATGATGGCTAGTGCTAGAGTCGCTGCTGTAGCTGGTACTATGCCGGCGATGTGGCTGTTCATTACCGAGCACAATTCTGAAGAGTCCAAACATTGGTGAAGTGCCCATCTAGAGCCTACTAATGCTCCTAGCAAACTTTGCAGGTAAACTAACAATGCTGCGATCGAACTTACCCAAGCTAATTTGCCCGTATTGCCTGTAGCTTCGTAGGGAGTCAGCATGAAACCGATGACTAGCAGCGCGCCAAAAAACAGTAAAGCTGTTCCCAAGTGAGCGGTAACGATGTCAAATCTCAGCAGTTGTGTTACTGTCAAGCCGCCCAATACGCCTTGAAAAACGATTAAAAATAGTGCTCCGGCGCTCGCAATCGGCAGCCATTTTGGCAGGCGGCTGCGGTAAAACAAAGATAGTCCTAAAAGTGCGATCGCGCTTAAGCCGATCGCTGCTGCGTCCAAACGGTGAAACCATTCCAGAAATACCTGCAAATTCATTTGCGCTGCGGGTATTAATTGACCGTAGCACAGCGGCCAGTCGGGGCAAGCGAGCCCCGCATTCATGACTCGCGTGGCGCTGCCTACAGCCATTAGCAGCCAGGTTGCGATCGCAATTTTCCACACTAGGCTGCGGATAATATCTTTTGGCTGCCACTGCACTCCTGCTGCTGCGTTTGGCTGATTTAAAACTGAGTTTGCCATGAAATTTACCTTAGCCTTTGTTGTCGATCGAACTTAATTAAATATTGAGGTTTTGCTTTGGCTGAGCTTAGCCGAGCTTAACACTCTTTTTCTCTGACAAACCGTCATTTTTACTACCTTAGCTACACTTTTATCCAATTAGTTTGTCTTTAGATATTTTTTAACTTTCTTCTTTATATTACAAAAGATTTCCTTTATTTTGTCAAACTTAAAAAAACTTTAATCTTTCCTCGCTCGTGGATTATTAAGAACTCCCCCACTGTAGAGCATTCGTGGAAAAATAAAGATATAATTAAGAAAAAGAATTTATTAAATAATTGTGATATAAGCAGCTCGAAAGTGTTTACAAAAAACTAAACAGTATAAAAAAACCTAGAAAATATCATTCGCAACAAACTATATTTAGGTGATTGTTCTACTCCTAGTATGAGTATGACGGCAAATAAAACGGCAGTCAACAAATTAAGCAAGCTATCAGCCAGCCACTGCTGTGTCCGCGCCTCACAGCATCGAGTTTTTATCGGCTAAAATTTCCTAAATATCCCAACTCAATTATTGTTTTATATAGTGCCACAGCCTCTCCGAGATTCAACCATGATTACTAATGATAATTGTATAAAAAAAACCCGCGACTGCGGGTTTTGTTTGTGTCGCAACTCGTTTTAAACTGTGGGGATTTGCTCGCAGTTTGCTTAAAGCGATCGATAAACGCGATAGTTAATTTCAGGGAAAATATTATCAATCTCCTCAACCTTCTCCAACCAACCGGAATCAACTTTCCCTTCTTTGACTTCATCGTACAGCTTGTGAAAGCGCATTAAGTGCGATCGAGTCCGCCGCACTGCATAGGGCACCATCGTCCCTGTACGCATGATAAACGCCCAGTCAGATGATTGAGCTAGCAGCACTTCCCGCGCGGCTTGGTTCAAAGCCCGCCACTGCAATTCATCCGCAGGTTCCATGCTTCCCAACTCAATCATCCGTTCCGCAGCTTTGTGCAAGTGCGGGTAAATCCAAGCATTGGTATCGTTGAGCCAATACTCGTGGAAACCCCGGAAACCCCAGCTAGACTGAGACGGGCGGCACACTTGCTGAGTCGGATTTGCCCGCAAATAATCGGCTAAGTGCGTCATCTCGTAGGTATTTTGGTCGTACCAACTCTTGCGGAACAGGTAATCTAAGAACCAAGGCCCTTCGTACCACCAGTGACCGAAAAGTTCGGCGTCGTAAGGCGAAACAATAATCGGCGGACGCTGCATAATGCCGTTGAGGTGTTCGACTTGCCGTTCCCGGTTGAAGGCAAAGTTGCTGGCGTGTTCGGCTGCTTTTTCCCTTGCCCAGTAAGGATCGTACAACTGTTTGTCGCCTAAACCCAATCCGCGACCGGTGATTTTGTGATATTTAATCCCGGTATTTTTCCGCTGGCCGTTGGGCATGATGTAGGGCTTAATGTAATCGTAGTCAGCTTCCCAGCCCAAATCTTTGTAGAATTCCCGGTATTCGGCCGCGCCTGGATAGCCTACTTCGGAAGACCACACCTGCTGCGAGGATTCGTGATCCCGGCCGAAGGCGGCTACTCCGCATTCGGTGAAAATCGGGGCGTAGCTGCCGTAGCGGGGGCGCGGGCGGGCGTAGAGGATGCCGTGACCGTCTGTGAGAAAGTAGCGGAGGCCTGCGTCGGCTAACATCCGCTCTAAGCCTTCGTAGTAGGCGCATTCGGGCAGCCAAATGCCTTTTGGTCGGCGGCCGAAGTTTGCTTCGTAGTTGTCGCAGGCTACTTGAATTTGCGCCCAAACTGCCTCGGGGTACATTTTC
>JAICRN010000324.1 GCA_025937335.1 Microcoleus sp. TY_ISSM_2_bin.22 | reverse complement strand
TTAAATCGTGATTCAGAATTTGCGGTTGCTGCGATAACCCCGTGATTTGCTCGACATTACCCGCGGCGCGGCTGAAACTGACGCTGAAGCTGCTAGCCGGAGTGGCCCACCACAAAGTTTGAGTGAGGGCGTAGGTAAACAAACCTGCACTAAATCCGTTCCAATCTTGTTCGGCGGCGAGTTGGGAATTCGCGGCCGCGGCAAGTACCGTAGCTGCAGGACGGAGATTTTGCCGGGATTTGAGGCCTTCGGCAAACGTTAATTCTGCGAGGCTTGGCTCGCCGATGGTGGGGCGGGAGCGGGAGCGAATGCGAAAGTTGCCGTTTTTGGGGAAACCCGGATAGCTGTAGCTGGTGTCGAGGATGGCGATCGCATTTTCTGTCGCGAGCGATCGCACCAACAGCAGCAGCGTTTCCTCTAAAATATCGTTCACCGCCCGGTTTGTTAACAGCGGCAAAACATCATCCGCCGGCACCAAACTGTTTTGCATTATTCCGGAAGACTCAGGCAAACTGACTCGACTACCGCAACCGCTAAAGTGAAAAACTACCACGTCACCGGGTTTTGCTTGTTGAGTCAAGTGAGTCGCAAAAGCCGTCTCGATATTGTCCCTGGTAGCTTGAGCGTCAGTCAAAGTCAAAATGTCAGACGGCACAAACCCAAACCGATATGTCAGCAGTTCCCGCTGCAATTCCACATCCGTGAGGCAGCCGCGCACGGGCGAGTCTGGATATTTGTCAACCCCCACCAACAAAGCCAATTTGCGGGCTGTCGGCTGGGCTAAGGCTTCGAGGTAGCGATCGCCCAACCGCAGCCACAGGGCTTCGCTGATGCCGATGGCGGCCAGCATCCGGCCAGCTTGCTGCAAAAATTCCCGCCGCTTCAGTCCCATTTTTAAATAGCTTTGAATTTTAAGTTCTGAATTTTAACAATACTTACGCAAAAACCCGGTTTATGCACGTAATTTGGTCGTATGCGCTCGATCGCGACAACGAGAAACCGGGTTGTTTTGGGAAGCGTGCGATCGCGAACTGTTTCAGTTAAATTCCCTCAATAATTTTATGGGAATTAATTAGATTGTGAGTGTTTAGTATTAAGAGAAGTTTTAACTTTTAACTTTTAACTTTTAAGTTTTTTCCTGAACGCACTCGCCCACAAAGAAACCGGGTTTTTTAACCGAAATTTAGGGTTTTAAGCACGTATTTTTGTTCCAAAACCCGATTTCGACGCGCTTGGGCGTCCAGGACAAAAGTTGTAACTTGTCAACTCAAAACTCAAAATTCCAAACAATTCAGAATGCCGCCCAGACAAGGTTCAAGATTTAAATCTCGTAACTGAAAATATTCATTGCCCTGGCCAATTCAGCAGCGACTTCCGGTCTGGAAAACTGGGGCGGCGGCAATTTTCCAGCGCGCAGCATTTCCCGCACTTTGGTTCCAGACAAATGCACCCGCTGTTCGGGAGTGCTGGGACTGGTTTTAGTTGTAGCCATTTGTTCCGTCAGCGTGCAATAGAAAGCGTGCTCGAATTTCATCGGCACAATTCCCAATTCTCCCGGCTCAAATTCATCAAAAATATGTTGGGCATCGTAAGTGCCGTAATAATCGCCAACTCCAGCGTGATCGCGCCCCACGATAAAGTGAGTGCAGCCGTAGTTTTTGCGGATTAAAGCATGAAAAATTGCTTCTCGCGGCCCGGCGTAGCGCATCGCCGCCGGATTAATTGCCAAAATTACGCGATCTTTTGGATAGTATTTTTCTAGCAGAATTTCGTAGCAGCGCATCCGCACGTCAGCGGGGATGTCGTCGTCTTTTGTCGTCCCCACTAGCGGGTGCAGGAACAAGCCATCTACTGTTTCTAAGGCGCATTTTTGGATGTATTCGTGAGCCCGGTGGATGGGGTTTCTGGTTTGGAAACCGACTATAGTTTTCCATCCTTTTTCTTTGAACAGCATTCTCGATTTCGCCGGGTCAATTTGGTATTGGGGAAACCGGGCGTCTAGTTCGCGTTCCAGCAGCCAAACGTCGCCTGCGAGGTTAACGGGCCCGGATTTGTCTACTACTTGGACGCCCGGATGTTTGAGGTCATCGGTGCGGTAGACGTTGAGGGCTTCTTCTTCTTTGCTGTAGCGGTATTTTTCTGCGAGTTCCAAGATGCCGACAAATTCTCCCGCCGGCGAGTCGAGGCGCACTAAAGTGCCTTCTGTGAGGGTGTCGGCGATTGCTTCTGTTACCGGGAGGGTGATGGGAACCGACCAAGGGAGGCCGTTGGAGAGGCGCATTTGTTTGACGACCGATCGATAATCAGCTTCTTTCATGAACCCTTTGAGGGGACTCAGGGCGCCGATGGCGATCATTTGCAGGTCGGAGATCGATCGATCCGAAAGCTGGACTCGCGGTAAGACTTCTGCTTTGTCGAAAAATTCTTGTCTTTGGTCTAGTGTGGCAATGCGGTTGACCAGGATGCCGCCGTGAGGGGCAATGCGGTCTGGATGCTGGCTCATGTCGATTTGAGTTATTTGGTTTTAGCTACCAGAGTACATAGTATCAAGCGGTGGCTGCAATTCTACATTTTTTAATTGTTCTGGACTTGTGCAGAACGCTGCTTTTGTGGCGCTGTAATTCTTTAACTGTAAGCTGCCGCACTGAAAACTCTAAACTTTCGCCTCAAGTCTGCACTTGAAATTCTTCCGGATCGATTCCCCAATTTACCCAGCTCATCCCTTCTTTAGCAGATCGCACTTCCGGGGGTACTCGCAAAACGTGAACGTGTCCCGTACTCGGACAAGTCATCTTCAACAAATAAATTGGCTCTATGTCAATATTATTTTCTATTTTCAACAAAGTATATTCTTGCCAAGTATCCAATTCTGTTGCTTGCAATTCTTGACAAATTTTCGGATAGCCGATCGCCTGAATCAAAACTCGCCGCACTTCGGCATTCTGTTCTGTTAACAGCCATGAAGCTTGCCAAAACTGAGGCGGAACTTGACCGATTGTTTGTGGCAGCCGGACGGCACGATAACAGTATACGCTGAACTTGTCAGCAAACTCGACCGCTGGTTGGCCTTCTGCGTGGAGCAAATATTCGCTGTCAAAATGAAGTTGTCGCGGGCGATCGCACACAAAGCACTTTTTCTCAAACGGGTAAATCCAGCCGCAGTTTTCCACTAAAGATTTAAAGGCTGAGTATAAAGGGGGATCGTACTCCAAATTTAACACTGAAATGCAAAAATTCACCCAACTGCCGTGACAAGCGGACAATTCTGAAACTATGTAGTTATTGTTGTAAAATTGGCGGTTCAGGATGCTGTCACAACCGCTTTCTAATTCGCCGATAAATCTGTTTAGAATTTCATCTTTTATTTGACCGTGCAATTGACTCATCAACTGGTCGAACAGCGGGTTGTAAAGTTTGCTGTAAAGTTTGTTTTCCAGTTCGCTGCCGAGTTGATACCTCAATTGATTGTACAATTCATTGTAAATTTTGTTGCGAATTTCCCTGCCCAACTCGCTGCCCAAATCGCCTTCTATTAGCGGTTTAAAAGCTTGCAAAGCAGCCTCAGGGCTGTCACAGAAAATAATTTTCGGTTCAGAACAGCCGATGATGTTGTAGGCGGTGTTGATAGCGGCTGTAGCTTGCGGGCGATCGATCGGTTTTATCGAAAGTCCAATTAGCCGCCACTTCTCGCGATAAGTCGGAATTAGGGCTGTCTGTTCTGGAGTAATTGCGATCATTGGTACAGCTAGATTATTTGATTGGCGGTCAAACTTTTTAGAGTTCGCATCCGGTTAAAAAATCTACATTCTTGGAAACACGCTTCGCAAAACAACCCGGTCGATCTTTGTCGCGAGCGAGCATATACGACCAAATTACGTGCATAAACCGGGTTTTTACATCCAGGACGGTTCGAGATAGAAAGCGAGTGAAAATAAACTCAACTTGCTGGTATAAAAACTTACACAAAAAAAACTGTTTTCTGCGAATAATCTTGGTTTGGTAGCGAAGTATCTAGGCATAAACCCGGTTTCTTACCCCCTGCGTAAGTCCTAATACAGCAAATCTTGCAGAATTTGTGAACCTCTCTTTTTTGACTTCTGACTTCTCTCGCAACGATAACTAAATCATTCTTGATTCTAAACA
Source organism: Microcoleus sp. TY_ISSM_2_bin.22 (assembly GCA_025937335.1). Taxonomy (GTDB): domain Bacteria; phylum Cyanobacteriota; class Cyanobacteriia; order Cyanobacteriales; family Microcoleaceae; genus Microcoleus. The sequence continues at coordinate 2,554 of JAICRN010000324.1, read as the reverse complement.
TTTAACCACTGAACCAGTACCCTGGGCGCAGGCAACAAAATAATTAACAAAAGCCCGATCGCCAGCAACCCCAAAAAATCCCGGCGATCGTCCAATTCGCTAACATCATTGAGCGCCGGTTCGTCGTTTAGCGGCGTCAGAAACAAAATAATTGCCCACAGCAGCAAACCCTGTTCCAAAAACGCCAGCAGCAGCATACAAAGTCTAGCAAATTGCCCGATCGCCATACTCGCTCGCTGGCCGAACATCGCGTGTACGATGTGCCCGCCATCGAATTGTCCCACCGGCATCAAATTAAACGCCGTCACAATCAAACCCAAATAACCCGCCACCGCTACCGGATGCAAATTAATCGCAGTTTCCGCATTCAAAGCGCCGCCCAAAGTTAACTTGCTCAACAAAGTCATCAGCAGCGAAAATTTGGGAGTAAAAGAGTCAAAATTTAACATTCCCGACTTGTCAGACAGCGGTACAAGAGTCGAATGATCCAAACCCCAAATCAACACCGGCACTGTCGCAACCAAACCCGCAAGCGGGCCGGCAATACTGATGTCAAATAAAGCTCGGCGGTGGGGAATTGGACTCCGCATTTGAATGAAGGCACCAAAAGTTCCCAAGAAAAAAGGAATCGGAATAAAATAAGGCAAAGTCGTGCGAATTTTGTAAAATCTGGCAGCTAAATAGTGACCGGATTCATGAATTCCCAAAATTGCAATCAGAGCCAGCGAGTAAGGCAAACCCTGGAGCAACATTGACGGGTTTGCCTGCAAAGCTTTTTCAGTAACTCCGGCCATTTGCGCCCCGACAATCGTAGTCGTAAATACCGTGATCAGCACCAAAGCTAATGCTAAAAACGGCCTGGTTAGAGATGAAGTTTTAAGGTCAGTCAGGGGAGTTTCCCCGGCTTTGCTGCTGGGATTGGGAACTAGGGCAAAAAAAGGTTGACCGCTCAAGCTGTTTTGAAATATTACTAAAAAGCGATCGCCAAAATGCCTCTCCACATTCTCCCGAATCGCCTGATAAGCTGCCTCCGGATTAGTGCGCAACTGTCCGCGACAAATTACAGCCTGCGGCCGAAATTCCAAATCTCGCAAAAAGTAAATTGACCAAGGAAAACAATCGCGCAAACTCGCTTCTTCTGCTTGATCTATCGGGCGCAGGGGAGGTTGTGGATTTGCAGGTTCAGTCGCAGAGTCTGCTACTTGCTCAGCAGTTTCGCTGGTAATTTTCTTGCGCCCCAACTGTACCAAAAACCAGTACAAAAAAGGGCAAACCAGAAAAGGTATAATTACCAACTCCGGCGGTACTGTTTTGCTCGTACCGTTAACTAAAACCCAACCACTCCAAATCAGCGCCGGTGCCATCATTACCAGCCACAGCAGCCATACCGGAGTTCGGGTGATGCGGCTGGTGCCGTTGTGCAACAAGAAGTACGATATCAGTCCCAATACGAACAACCATAGTAAAAAGAACATAATATTTATTCCAGTCCTTCTCAATACTTCCTTGAAACAACAGAGTTCAGTCTCCAAACAACCCAGGCGCGTGCTCGACAATATCTTTGCTTTCCCGCCTAACCGGGATACCCTGGGTGCGACAGCCTATTTCATTGTAGAAAACCAAACTAACATCCTGGTGGATTGTCCCGCTTGGGATGAGATTAACCAAACATTTTTGCGGGAACACGGCGGCGTGCGACTGCTGTTTCTCACCCACCGCGGCGCTATCGCTAAGGCGCGGGAGATTCAGGAAGCCACCGGGTGCGATATCCTGATTCAAGAGCAGGAAGCTTATTTGCTGCCGGGTTTGAAGGTGACGGTTTTTGAGCGAGAATTTGCTTTGAACGATCGAACTTTTGGATTTTGGACTCCCGGCCACTCTCCCGGTTCCTCTTGCCTTTATGATAGTGGCAGCGGCGGAGTGCTTTTTTCGGGCAGACACTTGCTCCCCAACCGAGAAGCAGCCCCAGTACCGCTGTTGACGGCAAAAACTTTTCACTGGCCCAGGCAAATTAACAGCGTGAAGTCAATTATCGATCGATTTTCGCCAGAAACTTTACAGTATATTTGTCCCGGTGCAAATACTGGTTTTTTGCGGGGAAAAGGAGCGATGGATCGAGCTTTTGAGCAATTAGCCAATCTGGATTTAGCTGTTTGTTTGCAGTCAAAACCTGAACCCTAAATGTATGCTGCAACATCAAAAAATGATTTGACGCGCTAATTATAGCCGTAAGGTGCGCCTAGCGCACCCTACATTATTGTTCAATCTATTAGAGAGGAAGTTCATTCGTGAAGTAGCGGTTTAACCGCCGATTCTTACCTTAGAAAAAACTGTGGAAAAAACCGAAAAACAAAAAATGCTCGCCGGCGAATTGTATTTAGCTAGCGACGAACAATTGATTTTAGAGCGCCAGCGAGCTCGCCGCCTCGCCAGAATCTACAATTCTACCCGCGAAGACGAACCAGAGAAACGGTTAGAAATCCTTGCCGAATTGTTCGGTGCAATCGGCCCCAAAATTGAAATCGAGCCACCTTTTTACTGCGACTTCGGCAGC
>JAICRN010000306.1 GCA_025937335.1 Microcoleus sp. TY_ISSM_2_bin.22 | reverse complement strand
GTCAACTTAGAGTCTGCGAGCTGGTTTATATTTAAGGTAATTGCTCGTGACAATCGTTGGTGCAGAATTTTTCACGATCTCTTGGAGAAATCGGCTTGCAGATTTGCGCGTCTACTTCGACTGCGCTCAGTACAAGAGCTACTTGCGATTTTTATTCGCTAATTTTCTTAACTGCAGGAGTTATGCCCAGGAGACTAGAAACCAGATTTATTCCTAAATTTCTCGCTGCGCAACCAAGATTTACGGTCTAAACCTGGTTTCTGAGCGCAAGTCCTCAACTAGAAAAACACCGATCGCCATGCGCCAGTTATGGCAACTTTAACCGAGCAATACTGCTTGATTGGGTTTTAATTGCTGAGTTTTAGCGAGGCTCATCCAGAATAAGCTCCAATCAGAATCCTTACACCTAAGTACATATTAACTCATGGATTATTACATCCGCAAATATGCGTACCTAGAAGCCCCCATATAAGTTATATCTTTTCACCCCTAACGTCAAGAGTTTTGGCTTGGTAGTACCGACAATCTTGACAGGGCCCAGAAGGATTGACAGCGCAGCGAATGTAATTAGAGCGGGCGTTGTACTCGCAAGTGATATCCCCGATCGGATAACCGAGACCTTCTATGTAGGTGCGATCGCCCGTTGGTAGTTGAGTTCGCAGGGGTCTATTCGCTATCGCCAGCCTAGCGGCTGCAATTCTATCGCGGGCCTGGCTCTGGGCAGAGCGCATCACCCACAAAGACACCAGCGACGGAACTAAACCTATGAAAATAATCAGGAGAGCAGTTAGCACTTTTTCAGAGCTTATGTGGAGAATATTTGTTTTAATTTAGGCGATCGGCAACAGAAAATTATCTCCAAAACGACCGTTTTAAATCAGAAAAGTTCCCGAGCAAGTCTCAAACTAGACCGCCCGTGTTTTAACCGTTAGTTGGCGGGTGAGGATGGCGATCTTTGTTGGTGCCGCTTTCTTCCTCCAGCGCATCGCCAGGGCCCAACCAAGCCAGAGACGCAGGTATGGTGTGATATTATGTCTGCTCAATTACCCCACTAAAATAGGTTTGTAGTGACGAGATAAGTCCTCATAAAACTCGCTGGGAGTTCCGCCGTCACTACAAACACGAGATCGGTTATTTTACCAGACTAGATATGAGAAATCGGGTCGAGTTCAAAAACAACGAAGCCAGAAAATGCCGCAGCTATTGTTTCAGAAACCCGGTTTCTATCAAAAAGCACAACGGTTAAACCTTAGCAACCTCCGCCGCTAAACCCATCAACGAACCTGCACCTTCCACCTTAGCAACATCCAACAAAGTCTTCAAAACCGAATCGGGATTCAAACTAATTGAATCAATTCCCAACTCAACCAAGAAGCGAGCAAACTCAGGATAATCGCTGGGCGCTTGACCGCAAATCCCAATTTTGCGATCGTACTTCTTGGCGGCTTTAATGGCAATTGCTACCATTCGCTTGACAGCTTCATTCCGTTCGTCAAAGATGTGCGCGACTAAAGCAGAATCCCGGTCTAACCCCAATGTTAGCTGAGTTAGATCGTTAGAGCCGATCGAGAATCCGTCAAAAACTTGCGCGAATTCGTCAGCAAATATCACATTGCTAGGCAATTCGCACATCACATACACTTGCAAGCCGTTCTCGCCCTTGACTAAACCGTGTTTTGCCATCTCGGCCAACACTTTTCGCCCTTCCTCCGGCGTACGGCAAAATGGAATCATCGGAATCACATTTGTCAAGCCCATTTCGTCGCGAACTCGCTTCAGGGCTTTGCATTCCAAAGCGTAAGCTTCGCGGTAATTCGGGTCGTAATAGCGAGAAGCGCCGCGCCACCCGATCATCGGGTTTTCTTCCTTGGGTTCAAACTGCCGCCCTCCCAAAAGATTAGCGTATTCGTTGCTCTTGAAATCGCTCATCCGCACGATGACTGGATTTGGATAAAATGCGGCGGCAATTGTGGCAATTCCGTGGGCTAGTTTGTCGGTGAAGAAATCGGGTTTGTGCGGGTAAAGTGCTGTCAGTTCTGCAATCTCTTCCTTGACCGATGGATCTGCCAATTCGTCAAAGTGAATTAGTGCCAGCGGGTGTGCTTTAATGTGATTGGCAATGATGAATTCCAGCCGCGCCAACCCTACGCCGTCGCAAGGAATTGCTGATAAACCAAAGGCTTCTTCTGGATTCCCGACATTCATTAAAATTTGAGTCCGGGTGCGGGGTAAATTCTCGATCGCAGTTTCTTGAATTTCAAAAGGAAGCAAACCTGCATAAACTTTGCCTTCATCTCCTTCCGAACAAGAAACCGTGATTTCTTGCCCGTTTTGCAAGATTTGGGTTGCCTCGCCGGTGCCGACAATGGCGGGAATTCCCATTTCTCGGGCGATAATCGCGGCGTGACAAGTGCGGCCGCCCGAATTGGTGACGATCGCGCTAGCTTTTTTCATAATCGGTTCCCAATCCGGGTCGGTTTTGTTGGTAACTAAAACTTCTCCTGATTGAAATTCAGCGATTCTGTGCACGTCTAAAATCACGCGGGCTTTGCCTTGTCCGATTGATTCGCCAACGGCGCGTCCTTTTGCTAAAACTGCACTGGTACCTTGCAATTTGTAGTTTCGCAAAACTTTAGCAGACTTTTGAGATTGTACTGTTTCGGGTCGCGCTTGGACGATAAACAATTCGCCAGTATTGCCGTCTTTTGCCCACTCAATGTCCATCGGGGTATAAGTTCCGCGCACTTTAGAGTAGTGTTCTTCGATGACTGCGGCCCATTTTGCTAGTTGCAGAATTTCATCATCTTGTATTGCAAATTTATTCTTTTCTGCTGCTATCACCGATACGTTTTTGGTATATTTAGAACCGCCGATATCGTAGACCATTTTGAGTGTTTTGCTGCCGAGGCGTTTGTCTAAAATCGGGCGAAAACCTTGTTTTAATGTTGGTTTAAAAACGAAGTATTCGTCGGGGTTGACGGTGCCTTGGACGACGTTTTCGCCTAATCCGTAGGCGGCGGTGACTAATACGGCGTTTTTGAATCCGGTTTCGGTGTCGATGCTGAACATGACGCCGGAGGATGCTAAGTCCGATCGCACCATTTTTTGGACGCCGACTGATAGCGCGACTTCAAAGTGGTCGAATCCCCGCTGTTGGCGGTAGGAAATCGCGCGATCGGTGAATATGGAAGCAAAGCATTTGTGACAGCATTCGAGGACGCCAGCGCAAGCTTGGACGTTGAGGTAGGTTTCTTGCTGTCCCGCGAAACTGGCGTCTGGTAAGTCTTCGGCGGTGGCGGAGGAACGCACTGCTACGTCTGTACTGTCGCCGTAGCGATCGCACAATTTCTCGTAAGCATCCGCGATCGCCGCTTGGAGTTCTCGCGGAAACGGTGTATCCAGAATTAGTGCCCGCGCTTGCTTGCCTTTTTGTCGCAGGTTCTGCAGATCTTCTACGTCTAAATCAGCAAATATTTCGCGCAATTTAGCTTCTAAACCCGCCGACTGGATGAAGTAGCGGTAAGCGTGTGCTGTAGTTGCAAATCCGCTGGGAACTCTGACTCCTTGCGCGGTTAACTGCTGAATCATTTCGCCCAAAGAAGCATTTTTCCCGCCTACTAATGGGATGTCGGCGATGCCGACTTCATCAAACCACAATACTAAGGATTTTTCTTTGGGAATTAAAACTTGTTTTTCGGGAATTGCTAATTTTTCTAGCATGGCTTTTTTCCTCTCGAATTCAGAGCAGTTAAATACCTAGACAGTCAATAAATTACTGTAGGTTTTTAAATCTTGTTTTATTGCGAAAAATATCTAATTTTTTCCGATGCTTTTTCCAGCCGACTTTTTTTCTCCTCTATTTAAAGAGTATCACTTTTTGGGTAAATAGCAAGAGCTGTGGATAAATTTTATTTGATTGCAAAAAGTAAAGAAATCGTACTAAGGAGTTTCTGTGAGCTATCATAAAAGAACTGCTAAAAATATGAATAGCCAAGATAGTTCTCACCGCTTTTTTGGCGATGAGCGCGCAGTCGTGCGGGGATATGGCTCGGATGGTGTTGGTATGGCCATCGAAGGGCAAAAAAGAATGGGTTGCGATCGGGTTTTCGGTAGACCCCGCCCAAAAACCTATACTTGCTTTCCGACAGGAGTCGTGAGCCGACCAAAATTTTAAACCCTAGTTCAAGCTGCCACATTCATCTGTGGAGTAAATCTAAAATCTACTCAAAGGGGCGATCGCCAAAAACAACACAACGCCCAGCAGCTTTGTTTTCTCAAGCAACGGATCTTCTCAAAACCGTAAAAGTTTTATTTCCGATTGGGTTAACCTACTTAGAGCAAAAACACAGTCACCGAGATTACATTGTAGTTGTTAAACCCGAGAGTTTTAACTTTTTTATGCGGTATGTTGGGGCATTCAATTATTTATATGCTATAATAGCTAACTCGACTGCCTTATGACAAATAGCAAGGTATATGATATCAGTTTTGAGCCCAACCGTAAAGCGAAACGGCTTTAAAGTTCTCCTGGTAGAAGACAATCAAGCCGAAGCCGATTTGATCGAAGAACTCTTATTAGAAAAAAATGTCAGTCGAGCAGAACCCCATAAACTGTCAGTACGCTGTACAGACCGTCTCAGCAAAGCGCAGCAACTTTTGAGCGACGAACATTTTGATGTGATTTTACTAGACCTTTCGCTGCCCGACAGCCAAGACTTAAGTACAATTGTCAAAATGCAAGAATACAGCCTAAATACTCCGATCGTGGTACTGACGGGCCGCAACGATGAAGAACTCGCCCTGCAGTCTATCCAAGTAGGAGCTCAGGATTATCTAGTCAAGCGAAAAATCGACAGCGAAGTGTTAATGCGATCGCTCCGCTACGCAGTCGAGCGGCAGTACAACCAAGAAGCTTTGCGTACAAGCGAAGAAAAATATCGCTCAGTTGTCGAGAATTCCCTCGTCGGAATTGCCATTATTGCCCCTCCAAATTCCCCATCACAAGCCGAAAACTGCGAGTGGTTGGAAGTTAACGATGCTTTGTGCGATTTGCTGGGATACGAGCGCAAAGAACTTTTGCACGGAAAGTGGGAGCAGTGGGGTTTTCCTGATGACTTGCCGGCCAGTTTAGAACAGTTAAATAAAGTTTTGGCAGGGGAAAGCGAAGGCTATGTTTTAGACCAAAGGTGGCTCAAAAAAGACGGAGAAATAGTTTACACTCGAGTTTCCATGCGCTGTATTCGCCGCCTGGACGGCTCGATCGAGCGGATGATTAAAGTAATCTTGGACGTTAGCGATCGCTACCATTACGAACACAAATTAAAAACATCAGAAGAGTTTTTCAAGCACACGATTAATGCTACTCCCGACCCAATTTTTGTCAAAGACGAGCAGCATCGCTGGCTCGTATTAAACGACGCTTTCTGCGAGTTAATGGGAAAAACTCGACAAGAACTGATTGGCAAGTCGGGATACGAATTTTTGTCACCAGCAAAAGCGCAAAGATTTTGGCAAAAAGACGAAGAGGTATTCAGAACTGGCATCGCTGAAGAAACGGAAGAAAAATTTACAGACTGTGCCGGAAACCAACGCATTATTTCGATAAAGAAAAGTGTATTTCAAGCCCCTGACAGCAGTAAAATGTTAGTCGGTACAATTCGAGATGTCACCGAGTACAAGCGGCAACAATTAGCTTTAAAAGAGAGCGAAGCTAGATTTCAAAAAATGGCAGCCAACGTGCCGGGAATGATTTATCAATTCCGGCTAGAGCCGGGGGGTAGAAAGTATTTTACTTACGTTTCTTCTGGCAGCAAGAATCTTTACCAATTAGAAGCGAAAGATATAGAAAGACAGAAAAATTTTGCTTATGAAACAATTCATCCAGATGACCTCACAGGATTTGAAAAATCGATCAAAGATTCAGCAACGACTCTGCAACCTTGGCAGCACCAGTGGCGGCAAATTATCCAGGGCAAAGTGAAGTGGCTGCAAGGTGCCTCGAAGCCAGAAAAGCAAGCCAACGGTGATATAGTTTGGGACGGTTTGGTGATGGATGTCACCGAATTAAAACACACGCAACAAGACCGCGATAGATTTTTTAATATCTCGCTCGATTTACTTTGCATTGCAGGTTTTGACGGCTATTTCAAACGCTTAAACCCGGCTTGGTCTACTGTATTAGGTTACAGCAGCGATGAAATATTAGCCCAACCTTTGGTCGAATTAGTACATCCAGAAGACCGAAAAACCTGTTTAAACCAATTAGAAAACCTCAAAAACGGCAGTTCAATTGTCAACGTAAAACTCCGCTATCTTTGCCGAGATGGCAATTATAAATGGCTGTCGTGGACGGCCTCGCCGTTTGCAGAAGAAGGTTTGATTTATGCAGTTGCTCGCGACGTTACATTGAACAAGCAAGCTGAAGTTGAATTGCGGAAGAGTGAAGCCACCAATCGCGCTCTTTTAAATGCGATACCAGACATGATATTTCGCTGTCGGGCAGATGGCACTTTTGTATACTTCAAACCAGCAAAAGATTTCCAGAATATCCTAGATAAAAAAAGAGTAATTGGCAAACAAGCACAAGACATGTTGCCGGCTGCTTTTGTGGAAAAAATCTTATCTGGCAATCAACAAGCGATCGACACGGCCGAAATTCAAGTTGTAGAATATCAAATGCCAGTTAATGGTGAACTTTACGATTTTGAAGCGAGAATTGTTTTCTGCCCCGATGACGAAATTATCGCGATCGTCCGCGACATCACTCAACGCAAACGATCCGAGTCCGCACTCCAGAGGCAAGCAGCAGCAATGGCAGCCGCTTCCGAAGGTATAGCCATAATCGATGCGGGCGGAGAGGTGATTTATTGCAACGCAGCCCGACTAAAAATCTACGGTTACGACTCTCTCGAAGAAATCTTAGG
>JAICRN010000504.1 GCA_025937335.1 Microcoleus sp. TY_ISSM_2_bin.22 | reverse complement strand
TTCCTTCTTCCTGACATCCGTTACATCCGTTACATCCGTTACAAAATCCGTTGCCGAACTTTATTTTTCCTGACATCCGTTACATCCGTTACATCCGTTACAAAATCCGTTGCCGAACTTCCCTTGACGGTCGGAAAAGCCGATCGTGCTCTGGATGGTACAAGCGCGATCGCCCTTCTGCTGATTTTCCCAACGCCGGACTAATAACATACATTGTCGTTCTGATCAAATTATTTTCGCGCGTAGCAACTGCCATTTTGTCAAGGGGAACTAGCACAATTTTTTCATCGGGCCAGCCCAACCGATAACAAATCGCTACAGGCAAATCCGATGGGTAATGTTCCATCAATTTAGCTTGAGCTTTTTCGACATGGCGGGCGCTCAAATACAGGCACAAACTCGCTTGATGAGCCGCTAAACTCGTCAATTCTTCGCGATCGGGTACTTCGGTTCGACCGCTAATTCGTGTCAAAATAATTGTCTGCACAACTCCCGGAACTGTCAACTCAATTTTAAGTTTAGCCGCCGCAAGTTGGAAAGCGCTAATTCCCGGAATTACCTCAAAAGCAATTCCCTCGGAGGCCAAAGCTTGCATTTGTTCGCCCACAGCCCCGTAGAGACAGGGATCGCCGGAATGGAGGCGGACGACGCTTTTTCCGGCGCGCACTCGTTCCACCATCAAAGGTACAATCTCTTCGAGGGTCTTATCCGCAGTTTGGATCGCTTCAGCATCTGCGCGCACCCCCTGCAAAATTTGCTCTGGGACTAGCGAGTCAGCAAATAATATGACATCGGCGGCAGCCAGTAATTTTTGAGCCTTAACAGTCAACAAATCCGGGTCTCCCGGGCCTGCACCTACAATGTATACCCCTGGAATTAGGGATTCAATCTCTGTCAAACTCATGGCTGCTAAAAAATTTGCTAAATTTACGGACGCTTCCGGATGTACCTATTTTGGTTGGAAGTAAGAGATGGTAGATGCACCCTGGTTTTGAACCCTAGAGACTAACCTCTCTGGGGTTTTTTATTGATCCTCTGGGGATTTCTGAGCGATCTTTGCCCGATCGCTATTGGGGGAGACAACATCGGGTAAAGGTCGATCGAGCAAATAAAGCCAAGCCAATCCGCCCAACCCTAAAACAATCCCAGTCAAGCTTACCATCTGTGCCGTCCGCAGCGGCCCGAACATCAAACTATCAGTCCGCAACCCTTCAATCCAGACTCTACCGGAACTGTAAGCTGCGATATAAACCAAAAATAAAGCACCGGTTTTCAAGCGAATTTTGCCCTGCAAATCGCGGAAAAATAAAGTCAGAAGCAACCCAAATACTGTCAAATTCCACAGGGATTCGTAGAGAAATGTGGGGTGGAAGTATTCAAAATTAGCGTAGGCGGGCGGGCGGCTGTTTGGGGGAATATAGAGTTTCCAGGGCAAATCCGTAGGGCTGCCAAAAGCTTCGGAGTTAAAGAAATTTCCCCAGCGTCCGATCGCCTGACCGAGAATTGCCGAAGGCGCGATTAAATCTGCCAATTGCCAAAAAGAAACTCGCTGAATTTTCGCAAAAATTAAAGCTGCGATCGTGCCCCCCAAAATCGCCCCGTGAATGGCAATTCCGCCTTTCCAAATCGCAATAATATCTTCAGGCCTCTGGGCGTATTGCTGCCACTCGAAAGCCACGTAATAAATTCGAGCACAGGGAATAGCGGCCAGAACCAGCCAAATTGCCAAATCACCCAACAATTCCGGGTTGACGCGGCGTTTTTGGGCCAAGTATTGGGACAGGCTGACCCCAATCAAAACGGCAGAAGCTATTAACAGCCCGTACCAGCGAATGGCTGCAGGGCCGAGTTGAAAGATAATTGGGCCCGGCGATGTAAATTGAAACGCTAAGGGCAGCGCAAGAATATTTAACACCATAAAATTTGCATTAATTGTGATGGAAAGCTGTCAAATTTGCATACCCTTTAACAAACTCCAGAGTTTATTTTAGGTGGCGGCGGTCATTTACACGCAATATTTGGGGAATTTTGCCAAAAATTAACTTTGTTGCGGACATTGGTGTCTGGAGTTTTCTTTGTGAGTCCACAATAAGATCCCCCCTAACCCCCCTTCTTAAGGGGGGCACCGGATTATTCTCAAAGTCCCCCTTCTTAAGGGGGATTTAGGGGGATCGAGACTTCGCCTTTTTGAGGATTAACGGCCGCTTTGGTCGAGAAGTTTTAATATAGAGGATGCCTTTAAATTTTCTGATGACCTATGTCTCCTACCTCCGTTTCTCAGGTGTACTCTTCTGGTAATTCCAAGGGTGCGAATCAGTCTCGCAAGACTGCTGCTTTGGCTGTTGAGTCGGGTAAAATTCCGCCCTTGCTGGGCGCGAGTTTAGCTGAGTTAACGGAGTGGGTACAGCAGCAGGGACAGCCGGCTTATCGGGGAAAGCAGTTGTATCAGTGGATTTATGAGAAAGGTGCGCGATCGATCTCTGACATTTCTGTATTCTCGAAACAGTGGCGCGAGACTGTTGCTAAAATCCCGATCGGGCGATCGACCATTCACTATCGATCGGTCGCACCAGACGCCACGGTAAAGTATCTATTAAAATTGGCAGACGGTCAAATCATTGAAACAGTCGGCATTCCCACCGATAAACGGCTGACTGTGTGCGTCTCAGCCCAAGTTGGCTGCGCGATGGGGTGCGACTTTTGCGCTACCGGAAAAGGCGGTTTCAAGCGCAATTTAGAAAAACACGAAATAGTCGATCAAGTCTTGACAGTACAGCAAGATTTCGGCCGCCGAGTCAGCCACATCGTATTTATGGGAATGGGCGAACCCCTGCTGAATTTCGATAATGTTGTAGCTGCTGTCAAGTGTTTGAATCAAGACGTAGGGATTGGACAGCGAAACATCACCATTTCTACAGTAGGAATTCGCAATCGCATCAGCCAACTAGCCGAACATCAACTGCAAGTTACCCTCGCCGTCAGCCTCCACGCTTCCAATCAAAGATTGCGCGAAGAGTTAATTCCTAGCGCCCGCCCTTATCCTTTGGGTGAGTTAATCGCAGAATGTCGGGAATATGTGCGATCGACTGGACGCAGATTGAGTTTTGAATACGTACTTTTAGCAGGTGTGAATGACTTGCCGGAACACGCAGCCGAGTTAGCAACTCACTTGCGCGGTTTTCAGTGTCACGTCAATTTGATTCCTTACAATCCGATTCAGGAAGCTGAATACAAGCGACCGACTCCCAATCGAATTAACAGTTTCGTTGCGACTTTGAAGGAAAAGAAAATTGCAGTTAGCGTGCGGTATTCTCGCGGCTTAGAAGCAGATGCCGCCTGCGGACAATTGCGGGCATCCGAGGTTTAGGAGGGGATTTTTAACCGCTAAAAATTCTCGTAGGGTGCGTTAGACCTGAGATATTGCATCATTCTCAATTAGCCTTTTACGGGCGGGCAGGATGCCCACCCACAAGGAAACTCCGTCTTTGTGGAACAGGCATCTTGCCTGTTCTTGAGAATGGTGCAAGATGTGAGTTAGACCGCGTTATTTTATCAATCATCGATAAACTACTTTGTGACGCACCATACTAAACTCTTTAAGCTGTTCTGCCTTTAAATTGTCTGTCAAAAAAAATCAAAGTCTTGTGGAGTGGGCGTCTCGCCCGCCCAGAATATACAATTTAAATGCGCGACAGCTTACAAGCGTTTAACAAGTATCCACCGCAACTCTAACGGCGGCGTTTGTTGCACGGGAAATAAATCGCGTCCGCTAGCCCAACTCACAAACCAAGGTGTCGGCGGCCAAGCAGAATCCGGCAAATGTTTTTGTTCGTATTCAATCACGGATTCATCTGAAATAATTTCTAAAGGTAAACCTTCGATTGCTGCTTCCAATTCTTGCTTTGTGATGAGATAAGACCAACACAATTCTGACATTTGTTTTGTCATCTCATCGGGTTCGTACCCATCTACAGCTAAGAAAGTGCTGAATAAGATAAACCCGCTGCTTAAAACAGCATCGGACATTTTGCCGAGGAACAGGCGGACTTGTTCGGGGTAGCGGAAATGAGAGAGAACTTCGGTAGCAATGGCTAATTTGTACCGATAAGTTTTCATCCTCAATAATGGGTCTAAAACGTCGCCTTGGGTGACATTTACCGGTAAATTTTCGGCGGTTGCTGCTGCTGATAGTTTCTCGGCAAATATCGGTGTTAGTTCGATCGCATCCACGGAATGGCCTAACCTTGCTAAAGGCAGGCTATTGCGCCCTGGGCCTGCACCAACATCTAAAATAGGTGCTTTTCCCGGTTCGCCTAATTCAGCGGCAGTGGCGATAACTTTGGCATCGGGATGGCTGCCGAATAAAGGTTCGGGGCGAATATCCGGCCAGGTATGATATTTCTGGGCCATCGATTCGACTTGAATCTTGGTATTCAGAGTAATGCCGCCGGCTAAACCGCTTTGGGCATTGGAGGGAAAATATGAGACTAATAGATTAGCGAGGGGGGAAGTTTTGAATCCGTCTGTTAAGGCGTTGGAGATTAATGTTCGCAAGTTTTCGGTTTGGGCAGAGTCGA
>JAICRN010000268.1 GCA_025937335.1 Microcoleus sp. TY_ISSM_2_bin.22 | reverse complement strand
TGTCCCGACTTTGTAGTAGAATTGCGTGAAGCGAAGCTATCCCGTAGGGAATCGGCATCCGACAGTCTTTCCACCCTTCAAACTAAGATGCGGGAATACATCGATAACGGCGCAAGATTGGGCTGGTTAATTGACCCGCAAAACCGGCAGGTAGAGATTTACCGACAGCAGACAGAAATAGAAATATTAATCAATCCAGCCGATTTGTCTGGCGAAGACGTACTGCCCGGATTTGTGCTGAATTTGAGGCGAGTGTGGCGTTAAACAGCTTCTAATTGTGATTTGTCGTTTTTCAAAACAAGCATCTAAGAACTTTGAATCGCTTGTCTAAATTCGCGCATTGCCTGAAGGTGATTTTCAATATTGATACACCGCGCCAATAGTAGAATATCTAAATCTGGCAAAACAAAAGAGCGATCGACCTCTGCATATCCATCATCCCCCAACGAATACATACGAAGTGCGCCATTTTCCCAAAACCAAACTTCAGGAATTTCCAGGCGTTTGTAAGCTTCCAACTTGTTAATACCGCCGCTAGTCACCACCACTTCCACCGCCAAATCGGGAAGTTCTCGGTTAGCTCCCAATTTATAGGATTTATCAGCTTCTCGCTTCACCAATCCCGATGGACTTTCCAGCGTCATTGATCCCGTGGGCTGATAATCAATTCCCATTTGAAGCAGATAAAGATCGAGTAGAGAACCAATTCGTTCTTTAATCGATTCATGTTTTTCTCCAGGCATACGTCTAATCTCCAGTACCCCATCTAAAAACGATAATCTCACCCCTGGGCGTGAGAGCAACTGTTCAACCACTTTAAACTCTCTCCAACTCAGCTCGTCAATTAAGATAGGTTCATCGAGCCGTTCTAACTTTTCTAAAGTTGTCGTCATCCCAACCCCTCCTTACTCAATCCAATCTTAATTATATCTGCGTTCATCGGCGCTCATCTGCCGGCATCAGCGGTTGCAATCCTATCTACGGCCCCAAAGTTCCCTTGTACTCGTCCGGCACAAATTCCGTAACCACTTGGCCCCCGCCACCGTCACCTTTGACAGTCACAGTTTGATTTTTTAACTCTCCCGCTGCCCTCGGCCCCGTCAAATTAAACACCGGATTTAGTTGCTTGTAAACCACGTTTCCTTCTGCATCGAAAGTCTGGTTAGTTAAATACCAACTTACCCGATCTGTATTTAATTGAGCTTGACGTTTTTCTCCAATTCCTACCACATTTCCCGTCAAATAAAAAACTTTTTTTTCTAAATCTCCCCGCCCCGTATCCCCAGTCATCGTCACCTTTTCCACGCGGTGCAAAACCTTCACAGGCCCGGGCGATATCACAGATTGCGCCGGAAAATTCCAACTCATCAAACTGCTTTCTATTTGCAGCGGCGGGTCTGATGGCATCAACTGAGCGTTTTGCGTCAGCGTCGCAATCTTGGTTTTTAAGTCTACATCTACTTTGTCGGCAAAACCGCTGTCTGTTACTATTTTATCTTTGTATCTATCAATTTGAGTCGGTTTGTCGCTGTTTACCTTTTGTTGCTCCACAAACCACACTAAGTGCTCGGTTCGCAATTGCAAAACCGGATCTTTAACATTCGCCACCACCGAACCGAATAACTCCATCCTCTTAGCCCTACTGAAAACTCGCGCTTCCTTCGCTGAAGCCGTCACTTGTTTGTTCTCTCCCGTCAAATTGTTGCGGACAACTAAAACATCTTCCTTCGGCCGCCACTCTAACTCATTTCCGCGCAATACGACTCCATTTTTCAGGTCTTTAGCGACTATATTACCTTTGAGAAAAACTTGATTTCCTTCCTGAAATACCTGCCCCGTTTCTCCCTGAATGTCGTAAATTTCTTTGCCGTCTTGAAACAATTTGCCCACAGGTTTCTGAACGCTAACTGTTTTTTGGTCTTTGCTGTAAACGGCATTTTGCGAGTTTACTTTCCAGAACGTCTCGCCCTTTTCGTTTGCTTGTTCTAGAGTTACTTTATTCAAAGTTAAAGTGCTGTTTGACTGTTGAGCAGTTTTGATATCCTCAGCTAATTTGTTCTTTTGAGCCTCTTGCGGAACCGCACAAGCACCAATTCCCAAAATCAGTGCTGGTAAAAATAGCAGCACCAATTTTGGGGATTTGAGATTGGGAATTTGAGATTTGAGGTTAATCATTGGCAATTGGTAATTGGGAATGGGAAATGCGAAATTGGTAATAGATAATTCGGTATTGAAAAACACTTAATCAAAAATTAAAAATGTGTCATGCTTTGTCTAAATTTTTAACTTCTAATTTTCAATGATTCAACCCATTAACAATCACCCATTACCTGTTACCCATTACCCATTACCAAATCCCTATCTGTCGTCGTGTTCCTCCATCAAGCTCAGACCTGACAAAGGGCGGTAAGCATAATTAGGGCGCGATGTTTTTTGGATGTCGTCCTTAATCATTTCCAAATCGATATAGCGATCGGCTACATTAATCAAACTGTCGCTCGTCATCGATCGCAAACTCACCACCTCAACCCGCACGCCGCGATAACTAACAGCGTCTACAGCATAAGCCAAATCGCCGTCACCGCTGACCAGAACCGCCGTATCGTAAGACCCCACTAAAGCCATCATATCCACAGCGATTTCTACATCTAAATTCGCCTTTTTAGAACCGTCCGGCAACTGTACCAAATCTTTAGAAATCACCCGGTAGCCGTTGCGGCGCATCCACAGCAAAAACCCTTGCTGTTTTTCGTTAGTGCGATCGACACCAGTGTAGAAAAAAGAGCGCAGCAGCCGCGAACCCGCTGTCAAACGGCACAGCAGCTTAGTGTAATCTATCTCAATCCCTAACTGTAAAGCCGCGTAAAAAAGGTTAGAACCGTCAATAAAAATTGCCACTCGACCCCGGTTTTCAAGAACCTGTTCCGGCGTAAAAAGGTCGTTGCTTTCTATTCTATTCAACATGATTGTTATGCCTCAATTTTTATGAAAGATTGGTAAGGAAATAACTGCTAATTCGTCGTAGTCGGTCATAGCATCCAGAGCGCTGGCTGCCAACTATGAAGGTACTGTTTCCAGCAGTTCGAGCCGCTTAAAAACAGGTAGCGGTTCCCCCAGAGTTTGGTTTGCCGGCAAAGCGCCCCAGGCAGCATGAGCTGCAAAATTCGCTAAACTGTTAACTGTAACCCGATCGTTAAAGTCAATTGAAAAACCTAGCTGTTGATAGATAGCGTTGCTGATATTGGGAATAATCGGCGATAAAAGGTAAGATGCTAGTCTAACAGATTCCAGAACAGAATATAGCACTTGTTCGACACTTTCTATCTGTCCCTGCTTGTACAAACTCCAAGGTGCTTGCACGTCAATAAACTTGTTCCCGGCTCGAACTAATGCAAGCACGGCTTCGCAAGCCTTGCTAAAAGCCAACTCTTCGTAAAAACCCGCTACTCGATCGCCCAAATTCAGGCTCATACCCTTGAGAAGGTTGTCGCCATCTAAGTTTTCTCCCAACACATTTGGCACGCAGCCACCACAATATTTGCGAGCCATATTTAGAGTACGATTAAGCAAATTTCCCAAATCATTTGCTAGCTCAGCATTCAATATATTGATAAACCGAGTTTCGTTAAAATCCCCGTCTTCTCCGAACTCAATTTCTTTGAGGAAATAGTAACGCACTGCGTCAGCGCCGTATTTATTGACCAATTCGACTGGGTTTAAAGTATTTCCCTCCGTTTTTCCCATTTTTTTGCCGTCTTTGGTCAAAAACCCGTGAGCGAAAACGCGACCCGGCAGCGGCAGACCTGCTGACATCAGCATTGCCGGCCAGTAAACTGCGTGGAAGCGAAGAATATCTTTGCCGATCAAGTGCAGGTCAATGGGCCACCATTTAGATAAAGCATTCTCCAACGTCGGGTCGCTGTCCGGATCTAGCAAAGCTGTGACGTATCCCAGCAAAGCGTCAAACCAGACGTAAATGCTGTGACTGGGGTCAACCGGCACCGGCAGACCCCATGCCAGATTCACTCTCGAAATCGAAAAGTCTTGCAGTCCAGAGTTGACAAAGCTGAGCAGTTCGTTGCGCCGACTTTCCGGCGCGATGAAGCCGGGACGTTCTGCGTACAAGGTCAGCAGTTGGTCTTGATACCGCGACAGGCGGAAAAAGTAGTTTTCTTCGTCGCGCCACTCAACTTCTTTGCTGGTGTGGATGGAACACCGATTTCCCGGCAACAATTCCCGTTCATCCTTGAATTCTTCACAGGAGACGCAGTACCAGCCTTGTTGCTGGTTTAAGTAGATGTCGCCGGAGTTCCAGACGCGCTGGAAAAATTCTTTGACAATGTACTCGTGGCGCCGCGAAGTTGTGCGGATGAAGCGATCGTACTGGATGTCGAGTTGCTTCCAAAGCGCCTCAAACGCCGGAACCACTGAATCGCAGTGAGCTTGGGGCGATCGTCCCAAACTCTCGGCTGTTCGCTGAATTTTCTGCCCGTGTTCGTCAGTCCCCGTCACCAGCAAAACTGATTTGCCCCGCAGCCGCTCAAATCGGGCTAGGGCATCGGCTGCCATAGTCGTGTAAGCACTGCCAACGTGAGGTAAATCGTTTACATAATACAGGGGCGTTGTGATCGCAAAGGTATTCTGAGTTTTATCGGTCGATTTCATTGAATGCTAAAAGAAAATTCCCTAAATTTCGTTTCGATCTTAACTCAGCACTTAACTTTTTTATGAAGTGGCAATCAAGCCAAATTTACTCCAAGTTATTTGCAATTGTCTAACCCGGCTTATTCCTAAAAGAAATATCCCTTTCATATCCACACTAATCTTTTTTAGATCTTTTTGACGAACTCTCTAAAATGTCTTAATATTTTGACATTCTGCTGGCTTCGGGAACCCCGCGATCGTCGCTCCCCCATCCTCAATTCCTTTTTTGCAGTCGTGCTCCCTAGAGCCGGCGAACCCCACCCAGTTTGCACCAAAACCCCTGGGTTGGGCTTCTAAACCTGTCGCTCGACTGGCGCTGTCCGACCGCTTTCTGTGAATCCGCGATCGCTCGCCAGCGCTATCTCAAACCCCCATCGCCGGAAAGTCGATCGCCGGCAACTCCTGCCAGTTTCCGAGCCGCTTTTGGAGGCAGAAACCGGGTTTTTGACTAAAATCTCTTGTGAAGCGCCATCGCCCGGGATATAAAGAGCCTCTTTCTTTAGTATTTGTGCCTAAGTTGCCAGTTCGTTTCCAACAGTATCGGTATGATTCTCAAACACAAGTAGTCCTGGACGCACAAGGTGTCATCACCTTAGTTTGTTGCCTCAACAAGAGCGTGAAAGCGTAGGTTTTTTGCCAAGAAACCCGGTTTCTTCATGTTGCCAGTGCGGCCGGGACAGACAATAAAACCCCAAGCCAGTTAAGCTTGGGGCTATCAAATTAGGGTGCATCTAACAAGGGATTATCCGATCGCCCTCGCTCGCCATCAGGAAAACAAACTCGATTTCCGCCAATAGCTTCTGACAAATAATCCGCCGCAGCTTCCACCACCGCGATCGCATTTTCATAAACCATCCGCGTCGGCCCCAAAACCCCTACACTACCCACCGGAACCGATCCCCGGCGGTAAGTCGAAGAAATCAGAGTACAACCGCGAATTGGTTCCAAGGAATTTTCCGAGCCAATACGCACCGTTACCCGCTTCCCTGGCGTGTCCAACTCAGGCGATTCAAAAATCAAAGGCCAAAGCAGTTCTTGCTCTTGTTCGAGCAGTTGCACCAGGGTTTGAACTTGCTGCAACTGCGAAAACTCAGGCAAGCGCAGCGCTTCTGCCAAACCGCCGATCAGAATCCGCGTGTAGGTTGGATTCTTTTGGCGGCTGCTCAAAGCAGCCAGCATGGTTCCCATCCACTCAGCGTAGACTTCAAAGTCCCGGTCTAACTCGCTCCAGTCTACAGCCGAGAGTTCCAAGAGCGATCGTCCCCGCAACTTGCTGTTCAAAAAATTCGACAAAATCTGCAATTGGCGATCGACGATTTCCACATCAGGTATCTTACCTTCTGGGTCCCTCGGCAACTGCACCAAAACCGACTGAGTTTCGTAGGCATCCGTCACCACGATCAGCATCACCTTTGTCGGCTCTAGCTGCACCAGTTGCAAGTGGCGCAAGCAAGCCATATTGGTTTGCGGTATGGTGATCATGGCTATGTAACCGCTGATAGTGGCCAGGATTTGAGCAGCGCCGCGGAGAGCCGCGTCCATGCGACCGTCCGACCAATTGAGCTGGTCTAGTACCTGTTCCACCTTGCGCGCCAGCGTATCAGACGGCTGAATCAACTGGTCTACATAAATCCGGTAGCCGGAGTCAGAGGGGACTCGTCCGGCAGAAGTGTGGGGCTGATAGAGCAATCCAGCTTTTTCAAGAGTCCCCATCGCATTGCGAATTGTAGCTGGGCTGACGCTGAGGTTGAATTCGTCAACCAAAGCTTTTGAGCCAACGGGTTCCGCTGTAGCTATGTAGTGGCGAACCGTTGCCCAAAGGATGTGTTGTTGCCGATCGGTGAGGTTAACGCGCACAGATATTTAAGCAGAATTAGAATTGAGAGTTGAAAGCCACTATTAAATGAAAGCCTCTGTCCTTTAGGGCGATCGGGCAGAGTTATTTATTTAACATAACAGATTTAGGTGAAGGAAGAAGGAACACCGAAGAAGGAACAGGGAAGAATGTTTTAACTTTTAACTTGTATAGCAAGCGTCCTGACGGTTAGGAGGTTCTTGATTGCAGTTTCCCGATCGGGTCAATTGTTTCTTCACATCGATCTTCTGCTATAACTTTCTATTGGGGAGCTTCGCTTCCCCGAACCGGAGTTGTGCCAAATACCCCATTTCTCGGCTTCGCTTTGCCCAATTCCCTTTAAGTGTGTTCGTGAAGAATATTTTGCAGGTAACTAGCCACTGCATCCGGCTGTTCCACCATTGCCAAATGGCCGCAATCGGGAATCTCGAGGACATTCTCGCCGCAACCTTGGAACATCCAGTGAAAGCTAGCCAAATGCAGCACGTATTTTGGTTCCATAATTTTGTCTTTAGTGCCGGCAATAAAATAAACAGGCTGCTTGAGTCGGGACACAATTTGCGGCAAGAGGTGAATCTCCGCTTCTGTGGTGGAGTCTAATAAAGCCCCCAAAGCTGCCTCTGGATGAGCCGCCACGAAATCTCTTAAACGCTGCCGTCCCCAGGAGGGGCCGATCGAGCGTGCCACAGCATCGCGGGCAAACACAAAATCTGCTAACGGCAAGCGAGACAGCCAGCGGGGACGCATTTTCACTAGCTGCTTGCCGACGGCTCGAAACCGCTCGAATTCTTCCTTAAGATAGATGCCGCCGCCTGCATTGATGCAGAGGACACCTTTAACGCGATCGGACAATTTGCTGGCTCCCCAAAGAGCGATCGGACCGCCGAGAGAGTGTCCCACCAGCCAAGCAGAAGAAATATCCAGTTTTTCGAGTAAAATTTCCAAATCGCGAGCGTAAGCTGCGGGAGTGTAGCAGGAATTTAGCGGTTCGGAACGGCGGCGATCGCCTCCGTCAGATTGAGAATCGCCAAACCCGCGCAAATCGTAAGTCAGGCACTGATAG
>JAICRN010000130.1 GCA_025937335.1 Microcoleus sp. TY_ISSM_2_bin.22 | reverse complement strand
TGGATAGAATCGGTATTTAAATGCTTTTTGGGTCATGCTTACATTATATCAGGTATTCTGTAAGATATTCTTATTAATATAAAGCCGTCCTAGAAGGACGGGGTTTTAAACCCAAATTTCCGATAAAGCTTTGTTCAACTCTACAGGCGGTTGAAAACGCTGCCGACTTCCATGTCGGTAGCCCGGGGCTTGTGTCTGGCTTTTCGGTCAAAGTTGGGTTTAACAAGCTCAACCCAACCTGCTGCAGTGAATGAAATTAAGTATAACTACTAAGCTACCACTGAAAAACGCGACCGCGAACTCCATGTCGATCGGAACGGCAAAACTAATCGTATCTGCCTAAAGATATAAATTAAGTACAACAGATTGCTGGATTCCCCAAAACCTTGGGTAAAATAAAATCGTGCGACAAAGTTTTTAGGTTCATCAGAAGGCAGGTTGGTCATGGCTTGGAAGTCTGCTCTAAACATCGGTGCCTTTTCCTTACTTCTGTCTTTAGAGGCAGTTGCCGCCGGTAGTTTCTTAATACCAGCAGAGGCTCTCAACAGCCCCGCAAACAGCGTCCAGCGCCCCTTACGACCGCAGCTACCTCTCCACTGGCAAACAGTTCAACCCCCTGAACCAAGCGGAAACAGACCGAACAGCCAGCAATTGAGAGCCGCATGGAATAACTTTCAACCGCCGGAGGACGGAGTACCTGGAAGGCGGGAAGGGGGAGGAACCCGCGGCTTAGAATGCCCCACGGCCACAACTGCTTTAACTGCCTTGATTCCCCAATCAACTATGGGGCAAACCATATCAGCAACACCGACATTTTTTTACTACCTTCCCGTAGCCCTCGACAAAACAGTTCAGTTTGAGTTAGCAGACGAAAGGGACAAAACACTATACAAAAAAAGTTTTCGGATGGTAACTAGCCGTCCAGGTATCGTTAGCGTCAGCCTCGGCTCTGACGGCAACTCGCCAGCCCTGGAAGTGGGCAAAAACTATCAATGGTACTTTACTATCAAATGCAACCCAAAAAACTCTACAGATGATGTTCTCGTTTCCGGGTGGATCAACCGCACAGCACTCGCCCCAACCGTGAAAATAGAGTTGGATCGATCGCCCGACAGCCGCGCCAAACTCAGCATATTCGCCCAACAAGGTCTCTGGTACGAGTACCTGGCAACTCTAGCTCAATTGCGTATAGAGTCTCCCAGCGATGCCAGTTTAGCGCTCAAGTGGTTAGAAGTGTTGAACTCAGTCGAACTTGGCAACATCGCCCAAGAACCCTTAGTCACCAGTGAGTTAACACCTATCACAAGAAAGTAATTCGCCACCCGTTTCAAAAAAGAATGCAACCGTAGCCCCGTGCCCCAAACCCCGATCGCCATAAGTCATTGCCAAATCAAAAATCAAAAATCTAAAATGGTATGACTTCTGGAGCAAGTATCAAAAACCCGGTTTCGATTGTGGTATTTGACAGCGCTACAGATGATTTTTGCCTGTTCCGCGTTTTTTGGTCGATCGTCCTCAATAAATTAAAATTTTTGTGCTCGCAAGCAGTTCCGCCTCGCTTGCCTCTTGAAAGCCCGACTGGGGAAATTTTTATTGTTAAATTGCGCTCAATACTAAATGATAAACTGGCAGAGTCAAGCAGCATACCAACTTATTTTAGACAAAATATTAATTATGCGCCCGAGTGCAAATATTGCAATATTTCGGTTGGCGATTTCACTTCTGACTGGGCTCCCGATCGCTTGCTTTTATGCCAATAAAGCTATATCCCAAACTTCCGATATTTCTCAGTTGCCAGCCGCCGCTGACAACTCAGCAGATCCGGGCAACGAAGTATTAGCACTGCAAAAACTGGAAATCAAGCAAAATGAAACTGCCACAAACTTAAATCAACTCCCCGATTGGATCGAGACCAACCCTGAACCAGAAACACCGTCGAACCCCGCCGAGAACAGGCAAGAAGCCTGTTCCACAATCGATGAAACTGCCTGTGGTGCGGGCATCTTGCCCGAACCCAAAAATCTGGTTGACAGCCATCCCCAATGTCAGAACCAGCTAGATTGTAATTTTTTAGCCCAGAACCCGCAGACGCCACCGGGAAACCTCCCGCCCGACTTAAACCGCGATCGAGTACCCGATCCGCTGTTACCGTCGCCGCCGACTCAGCCAGATCCAAATCGCGATCGATTTCTGCAACCGGCCCCCCAGCCTTCGCCAGAACCTCCCCAAGTACCGCCAACAGTAGCGCCTAGCCCCCCGTCGCCAGTTCCCCCAACCCTGCCGAATACAGCAATTGAGGTGCAGAAAATTCAAGTAGTTGGCAGCACAATTTTAAGTCAAGACGAAATTAATGCCTTAGTCAAGCCGTTAGAGGGCAGTTCTGCCACCCTAGAACAACTCAAACAAATCGCCGACAAAATTACCGAAATTTACCTCAATCGTGGCTACATCACTTCGAGAGCAGTCTTGCCGCCCCAAACTATCACCGCAGGGGTAGTCCAAATTCAAGTTATCGAAGGCAAGCTAGCCCGAATTGAGGTAGAAGGAACTAAAAGATTGCATCCAAGTTACATCCGCAGCCGGATTAGACTCGGTGCCGGAATGCCTTTAAGCACAGCTTCATTAGAAGACCAACTCCGGCTGCTGCGAGTCGATCCTTTATTTGACAATGTAGAAGCCAGTCTGCGGGCTGGGGATAGTGAAGGCGAGAGCATTCTGATCGTCCGAGTCTCGGAAGCTAATCCCTTTCAACCTACTTTCAGCTTTGACAATTACTCGCCTCCGAGTGTCGGTTCCGAAAGATTGGGAGTTAGTCTGCGCCACCGCAATATAACAGGAAATGGCGACGAACTGGCAGCGGCTTATTATCGATCGCTCGGCGATTCAGACGTGTTTGATTTCAGCTATCGCGTGCCGCTAAATGCGATGAACGGCACTTTGCAATTGAGGGCGGCACCGAATCGCAACAGTATTGTACAAGAACCTTTTAACCGTTTTGATATTTCGGGAAAATCGCATTTATTTGAAGTTAGTTACCGCCAGCCGCTGCGGAGAACGCCGATCGAAGAATTTGCCTTGTCTGCCGGTTTTACTTATCAGACAGGCAGAACTTTTGTCGCCGGCGAACCGGTTCCTTTTGGCACCGGCCCGGACGCCAATGGTGTCAGCACTACGAGCGCAATTAAGCTGGGACAGGACTACATTCGCCGCGACCCGCAGGGTGCTTGGGCCGTGCGATCGCAATTTACGATCGGCACTAGCTTGTTTGATGCTACTCAAAACGAAGGTTCCGATCCTGACGGACAATTTTTGAGCTGGCTGGGTCAAGTGCAGCGAGTACAGCGATTGAATGACAAACATTTATTAATTTTGCAGGCAGACTTGCAGTTGTCAGCTAATAGTTTGTTGCCTTCCCAGCAATTTGTAATCGGCGGCGGGCAATCTTTGCGCGGCTACCGCCAAAATGTCCGTTCTGGCGATAACGGCCTCAGAGTTTCCATCGAAGATCGGATTACTTTGCAGCGCGATGCTTCGGGAAATCCCAAACTACAATTAGCTCCTTTTTTGGATGCGGGTACGGTATGGAACGTTGCGAACAATCCTAATAAAATAACCAATCAAACATTTTTAGCAGGTGTGGGTTTGGGGGTAATCTGGGAACCGATACAGCGGGTGAACCTGCGCGTAGATTACGCTTTTCCTTTGGTGAGAATTAGCGATAAAGGCGACAATCTGCAAGATAACGGCATTTACTTCAACATAATTTATACGCCCTAAAATGAGCGATCGCCAGCTCTGCTACGCATATAAATTGTCTGTTATGGCAGAGGAGATATGGGAACAGTGGGGGAGTGGGAGATGAAGAAAATATGGCGCTGCTCAATAGTGCGATCGATCTTTGAGGAATGGGGACATCCCAGAATTAGAAAGTTTGACCTCAATTCACAGCACCATTATGCAACGCATTTTTTTACACTCTATTACTGCCGACTTATCTTTTTTGATACTACTACGATCGCTCTATAATGTAAAAATGTAAATTTTTCTGCCATGGATATCCTTTACTGCCTAAAAGGAAATGAACCGCTGTTGCTGGACGACCGACAAAATATCTGGATTATCAAGACTGGTTTAATAGCATTGTTTGCCACTAAAGTCAAGGATAGTTTGGTTAGCGGCGATCGCCAATATTTGTTCGATGTGGGTGCGGGCGAAGCTTTATTTGGTGCAGTGCTGGGGGAAGAATGGGGGCTTTTGGCGGTCGCGATCGAACCTACAGAACTATACCAAATTAACACAGCAGATTTGGTTGCGCAGGTAACAGTTGGTGAAGAAAGGGCAATTGGGTTAGTAAATGGTTGGGTAAACCGTTTAAAGAAGACATTCAGCCAGGAATACACAGCGGCGTTCGCTTCGCAGGAATTATCCTTCATAAATTCCGAGAGTGCCGCTTCACTGCCAAACATTTTAGCCGATTTACATACCCATTTATTTAATTATTTGAACGGGCAGGATTTGCAGAAAACAGAGGCGGCTTTTCGCCAGATTCAAGAAAGAGAACAATTGAATCTAATGGTAGTCAATTCTGCCCTTTCTAAGTTAGCAGGTGTGGTAAAACCGCAGCAAGAAACGGTATCCTTCCAGCAAGGAATTCCTTTGTTTATTGCGGCGGGTGCAGTGGGAAAAGCGATGGGAATAACGATTAGTCCTCCGACGCAGTTGGAAGAAATTAAATCTGTAAAAGATTTGGTGGAGGCTATAGCGCGTTCCTCCCAATGTCGGATGCGGATGGTGGTGTTGGAGGATGGCTGGTGGCGAAGAGAATACGGCCCTGCTTTAGCTTACACAGTTGCAGGACATCCGGTGGCTTTGTTAGTTGTTAGTAACGGTTACGTTTTGTTCGATGGAGTAACTCAAACTCGGACGAGGGTGAATGAGACGGTGGCTGCGACTTTGACACCGCAAGCTTACCAGTTTTACCGACCGTTACCTAGTGTTATTAATAATCTGTTGCCCTTGTTACAGTTTGGCTTCAAGGGATATGAAAAAGACATCGCCAGCATTATGGTGGTGGGAATTATTGCTACCCTGCTGGGGATGGTGGTGCCGCAGGCGACGGGAATTTTGGTGGATAGTGCGATTCCAGATGGCGATCGCAATTTATTATGGCAATTAGCGCTGGCATTGTTGGCGCTGGGTTTGGGAAGGGCGGCGTTTGAAATGTCTCAAGGGATTATAGCGCTGCGAGTCGAGAACAGCGTTGATAGTTCGTTGCAAATGGCGGTATGGAATAAACTCCTGGGATTGAGTCCGGCTTTTTTTCGGGAATATACTTCCGGCGACTTGCTCAACCGCACTTTGTCGGTGAACCGAATTCGCAAGATACTGTCGGGGGGAACGCTACGCACTTTGATGAGTGGAGTGTTCGGTTTGCTGAATTTGGTGCTGATGTTTGTTTACAGTTGGCGACTCGCTTTGGTGGGGGTGGGGATAGCTTTGCTGACAACCGCAGTCACCTCTGTGGTTGATTTTTTGGTAATCCGCAATTTGCGACGGCTGCAAGAATTGGATGGCGAGATTAGCGGGTTGGTTGTACAACTGATTAATGGGGTGGCTAAGCTGCGGGTGGCGCAGGCGGAAGACAGGGCGTTTGCCGCTTGGGCCCAAAAGTACGGCGATCGCATGAAGTGGGAAGCTGGTTTGCAGCGCCTTCAAGATAGAATGGAGGTGTTTAACGAGTCGCTGTCCTTGGTGAGTTCGGCAGTTTTGTATTGGTTTGGCGTACTGTCGATTCAGATGGCGCAAGCTAATGACGGTAGCGGGTTGACGATAGGTACGTTTTTGGCTTTTAATTCGGCGTTGGGGATTTTTAGCGGCGCTGTAAGTAGTATTAGCAGTACCGTGACTGATATTTTGGGAATTGTGCCGCTGTGGGAAAGAGCGAAACCGATTTTGCAAACGAAGCCGGAGTACGAACTTCATAGAGTAAATCCGGGTCAGTTGCAGAGTGGGGTGGCTTTGGAGGGGGTGACTTTTCGCTATCGGGATGAGGGATTGCCTGTACTCGATGATATCACTCTGCGTGCGCGACCGGGTGAATTTGTGGCGATCGTCGGGCCGTCGGGAAGTGGGAAGTCAACGATTGTCCGGTTGTTGTTGGGATTTGAAACGCCGAATTCGGGAAGGGTTTGTTACGATGGCAAAGATTTGGCGGAGTTAGATTTGGTGGCGGTGCGAAGGCAGTTGGGGGTGGTGCTGCAAAACGGTCGCATTGGTAGTGGTTCGATTTTTGAGAATATCGCCGCTGGGGCCTTGGTGTCGCACGAAACAGCTTGGGAAGCCGCGCAGATGGCGGGTTTTGCTGAGGATATCGAGCAAATGCCGATGAAGATGCACACGGTGATTAGTGAGGGGGGAACCAATCTTTCGGGAGGGCAAAAGCAGCGGTTGTTGATTGCGAGGGCCCTGGTGAATCAGCCGAAAATTATTGTGATGGATGAGGCGACGAGTTCGTTGGATAACCGCACGCAAGGCATTGTGGTTGAAAGTTTGGATAAGTTGAAGGCGACGAGGATTGTAATTGCCCACCGATTGAGTACGATTCGCCATGCGGATCGGATTTATGTTGTTGAAGCGGGGCGGGTGGTACAGGTGGGGACGTTTGAGGAGTTGGTGCAGCAAAAGGGTTTGTTTGCACAATTGGTGGCGAGACAGATGGAGTGAAGAAGGCAGAAGGCAGAAGGCAGAAGTTTATTTTTTTGGTTTAAACTGCGCTTGATTTTGGCAATATTAAGCACTTCAAAAACTGGTTTACAAGCTGCTACTACTGTACTTAATCAACCTGGAATACGCTGTAACTTCCATTTTGATTATGGAGAATTGTTGTCAAGATTCGATCGCCGCATTGCCGTGAATGTTTTCATCCGCTTTTGCCACTACTAACGGTATGACAGTTTGGGACAAGCGATCGCGCAAGCGGAGTGGTACTTTCACTCCAAGTTGTTCCACTACAAAGTTACCGAGTAGCTGCACAGTCCTTTACATATCTTCGCATAACTCAGTTTATTTTTTCTTCGCTACTTAGTCAACCAACGAGCAACCACACCCTGGATTGATTGTACAGCAAGCATTTCCACTTTGGGTCACAATTATTTACTGATTAAATTTTAGACTGTATATCACAGTGACATATCTATGTCAATACCTTTTCTTGTAGATATGTAAATAAGCATAATTACTAATTGAGATAGATTTGAGTCAAATAACAACCCAGTATTGTTGATAACAAGCACTCGTTAAGAGTGAAAACACACAAACACAAAGGTAAAAAAAATGAACTTACAAAACACCAACGAATTAGAAACCGCAACCAACACCAATTTCGTGAATTGGGAATTGGAAGACGAACTGTCTGATGCTGATTTGATGGCAATCAACGGCGGTGCCCTATTAGGCGACGCGTTAAAACTGATTGGTGATGGACTGAGTGTTGTAGTGAATCCATTGGTACAGCCACCGGGATTGTTAGGGGCAGTGGATGTTGCAGTGCTAGGCGGTGGGCTGAATATACTTACGGCCCCAGGCGCTTAAGTCAAAGACAACGCTCAATTAGTGGTGACAAAGTTTTCTAACACTTCCACTCAGCTACACAGAGCTGTCTCATTCGCTAAAAGACGCTGATTTACAGCCGTCTAAGTCAAAAAAATCAGGCATCTACAAAATCTGATTGGACAATTATCATGGCGCTCGCATTTAAATTTCTGGAGTTTTGTAGCAATTTTTCTATTCCCAATTTTCTCAAATTTATCGCTCATGATATTGACTGAATCACTACCTTATCGAATCAAACAGCACTGCTGAATTGAGCCGTTTCGATGCCTAGCACTGCTCCCAAAGTGTCATTTGACCAGGTGAGCATTTCTTGTTAACTTGACTCCAGCTAATTTTATAACCAGCTAGCAGCTTACTTACCTAGTAAGAGTTGCTAGCTGGTTTAGTTTTATACTGTTGAAAAAAGTCTCGTACTTTTTGGCACATTCATCTCATGTTTTACTGCCAATATGTTGACGGATCTGCAGTGCTTTTGTAACTTTCACCCCACAACTGCAACAAAATGACAGCGATTATTTTTGATAGTTCGGTTCTTACCGCTGACACCGTTTGGACGAATCTATCATTATCTGTTGAGATTCAGACAATTCGTTGACCTCTCCTTTAGATTTTTGTGAGCCGTATCAGCCAAAGAATAAGTCAGCCAGCAGCACATCCCGCACTTGGAAGTAAGCTGCTAGCTGGCCTAAAAGTTAGTGGTAAGAGTAAGGGCAAGCAATTTTCCTCGCCCGAAGAGATGGCGCTTCTGCCGGAGTTCCAGGTATTGGTTAAAACCCAGGAAATACACGACAGGCGTAGAACAGTTTGTCCGGGATCATCGCTTGACGAAAGACTTTTTGGGAGGTAAGGTAAGGGGGATACCGGAAAGTCATTCTACGACGAAAGTCCCTATGGAGAGTCTCCTCCGTTCCCCTCTTTCTTTAGCCTACACTATTATTAACGGAAGCCATCTTACAGATCCAGATATACGACGATCTGGAACTCAACGTTTAGACCTTTAGAACAGCTTTACGACGATCTGGAGCTCAACGTTTAGACCGCCTGCCACTGCCAATAACTCCTCATCACTTAACTCCACACACAACGTGCTTTCTTTGGTGCTAGTGATGGTGCTTTGTTGTTGGTGAACAGTAGCTGCGGGCTGGTTTTTTTGAAGATTTTTGAAAAACATTTTTTTACATGAAATTGTGTGAAATTATCTTAATATAACAGTTTTTTTTTGTCAAGCTTTTCCAGTATTTTAGATTTTTGTGAGCGGTATAAGCCAAAGAATAAGTCAGCTAGCAGCACATCCCGCACTTGGAAGTAAGCTGCTAGCTGGTTTAAAAGTTAGCGGTAAGGGCATTTTGGCAAGCAATTTTCCCTCTTAATTTAAGCGAAATACGTATTTTTATCATTGACAAATACGGCAATTTACCGTTATCTACACTTAAAACTCTATCCCTAGAACCCCGACTTCTCTAAAAAATCGGGCTTCTAAAAATCATCCTTCAGTGCGAAGCAAACGCACATAACTCCCCCCTTGGGCCCACAACTGCTCGTGAGTTCCCCGCTGTACAACCAAACCCTGCTCCAGTACAATAATTTCATCGCAATCCCGAATCGTACTGAGTCGGTGGGCAATCACAACACAAGAACAACCGCGCCGTCGCAAATTCCGGTCTATCATCAATTCAGTTTGAGCATCCAGCGAACTGGTTGCCTCATCCAACACCAACACCGCCGGATTTCTCACCATAGCGCGGGCAATTTCCAAACGCTGGCGCTGTCCCCCACTCAGATTCATTCCCCCTTCAATCAGCTTCGCCTCGTATCCTCCCGGCAATGAGAGAATCGTTTCGTGAATCGCTGCATCCTGACAAGCCTTTACCAAATCCGCTGGCGGTACAGTCGAATCCCACAAAGTGAGATTTTCCCGCACAGTTCCACCAAACAGAAAGATATCTTGTTCCACCATTGCCAAAGAAGAAGTTAAAACAGAACGCGAAATCTGTTTTCTGGGTTTACCATCAAACAAAATCTCTCCCGACCAAGGTTGGTAAAGACCGCAAATTAGCTTAGCAATGGTAGACTTACCAGAACCGCTAGTCCCCACAATCGCCACTCGTTGACCGGGCTTCAAACTCAAGCTAAAATTTTCAATCAAGGGCTTTTCCACCCGACTGTAACCAAAAGTGATATTCTGCAACTCCACATAACCCTGCAAGCCAAAGGTGATTGGTGATTGGTGAAGAGAAAAAGTTTTTCCCCCTTCCCCTTTTTCCTTTTCCCCTTCTCCCCCCCTCTCCACTTCTGCATCAACCGGATTTTGCAATACATCATCGAGTCGGTTCAAATCCGCTTCCAAATCTTGCAACAAACTGCCAAAATTAATTAAACTGTCGATCGGCCCAAAAAAACCAGCCATTAAACTCTGGTAAGCAACCAGCATCCCCACACTCAGCGTCCCGTCCATCACTTTCAAGCCGCCGACTGTTAATATAGAAGCTGTCATCAGCGCCGACAGCAGCGTGGGTAAGACTGTCAAAACTTGAGATTGTAAACCTAAATCCTGCTGTGCGTTCAGCGCTTTGGCATAGTACCCGGCGAACTTGGCAAACGAGTCGGACTCCAGACCAGAAGCTTTGAGTGTTTCGATCGTTTGAATGCCTGCGATCGCCACCCCATGCACCTTACCATACTCCTGCGCCAGCTTGAGA
>JAICRN010000725.1 GCA_025937335.1 Microcoleus sp. TY_ISSM_2_bin.22 | reverse complement strand
GTCGAATATCACCTGAATCTATTAATTTACCGAAGCCAGCACTAGCTATTAGCTGATCATCCGTGTACCCCACGCACCTGATAAATTTTTCTCCTTTTATTGGTGCCGCTAAACTACCGTCAGGCTTTGTTCCGGCTTCTGATCGGGGTTGTAAAAACAATAAATTTATAACCGGCCACCCTTTAAGAGGAGGGCGGCTATTTTTCCCAGGTATTGAATCGATCGTTACGCTAGAACCTCCGCCTTCATATTCCAATTGGATGCAGTGTTGTATAAGTTGCAAATCAGTTCCACTAAAAATATGTGAGCTTTTCTCATTACTCCGATCGCGCCAGTATTCAATCACGCGGTATCCAAGATCGGCGCGCTGCTGAGCATTCGTCAGTTCTTTATATTTGGGCCGGCTTTCCGGATCTTTAATCCGTTTCCACTGAGTTTCACCGGTAAGGGCAAAATTGCTATTAGTTCGATCGTTTGTGAAACTTGGGAACCCTTTTTCCCACTGTTCAAACCAATTCTCAAAATTGATGCGAGCGCCTGTGACAAATCTTGTAGCTTGAATAACTTGCAGCATTTGCCGCAGTTCGGCGGGAGTGCCAGCAAGCCGATAAAATTCTGATTTGAAATCTCGGTTGGGGTAAAAATCGATCACTCGCCACCCCAATGCCTGAGCAGCAGGCGGCTGGTTTAATTCGTGAATCTTGGGACGATTCCCAAACGAATTGCCCCAAGGGCGGCTTTCGCTAGCCCTGTTAGCTTCTAGCGAATAACCTTGATAGGTTCCGGCGATCGGATCTTCCGGATCGCCGGGGAATTCATCTTCAAATCCGTTAACAAATACGTCAACTCCCATTTGACCGGCATCGCTCGAACCTTCTCCCGATTCAGATTGCAAAAATCGGTCCAAAACTTCTCTGCCGATGCCAATCCACGAATTAGTGCCGCCTGCCATAACCGCCTCTTAAATTTTTACAAAGCGTAACTTACTTGAATCGATGATTCAGCGCACATATCTTGCGCCGCCTCAATAAACTCTTCTGCAAAATTTTGAATTGCACCGTCTGGCAGCGATTCCACCCATTCTTCTTGAGCCGAGGCAAAACTCCAAGGTTTTTGTCCTTCTTCGCCCCAAGTTTCTACCATTTTGCCAAGACCCGGCCAAAAACTAGAAAGGTTGACTCCGCGAGCAACAGCTTTGATAGCTTTGCGAACATTGAGGTAAGCTTCCAGACCAGCAATATTCATAGCTGCGCGGCTGCTGCTAGCAATTGCGCTTTTTAAATTCTGCACGGCTTCTTCCCAAAGCTCGGAATCTTCATCAAAATTGTTAATCCGCAGTTCATCTAATTTAGCTATTAAATCCGGATTGAAGCGAATTAAATCTGCTTGATTTGCGTAAGCAATTCTTCCCAAGCTAAATCCGCAAAGCGTACCTACCATAGATCCGAGAGCTTCGCCCCAAACTCCTGCTTGCCTTTCGATCAGCGATTTTTGCTGCTGGCGAATTTGGCTGTCAGAAATCTGAAAATTGAAATTCCAAATTCTTTGAACTCCGCCAACAGCCATTCGCACCAATCCTCCTAAACCTAAAGCATTAAAAGCTAGTCGAGCTGCTTTCCAAATTTTAGAAATTCCTCCTCCAACAAGACCGGCAACGCTTCCGCCGACTATTAAAACAACTCCTCCTGTTAACAGTGCGGCTCCAGCACCTGCAATTGCTTGAAGGGGTTCTTCTTTTAACCAGTCGCCAAAATTGACTCCAAAAATGTTGATTTTGCTAAGCTGACGCTGAATAAAATTGGCGAACTTGTTCAACAAGTCGCTAGCAGTAGCGACAATATTATTCCAAAATCCGGCAACAGCGTCAGCAACCTCTTTTAAACCTTCACCCTTATACCAAGATTGAGGCAAGTAAGCAGCCGATAAATTCATTATTTTTTCCTTTTTTTAGTACGGTTGCGGCTGGCAGTTGCCGCTTTTACAACATTTTGACGAATAAGCGCCATGTCGGTTTGAACTTTAAATTTGGCAGATTCTATCAATTTGTCAATAGATTTGGCGGCATCCCCAGCACTAGGAATTGACAACAAGCGCTGTATAAAATCCGCCAATCCGCGTATTAAATCGCGCATATCGGTTTTTTCGTCCTTACTTCTGCGAGATACCTTAACTTTTTGTTCCGTAGGTTTTATAGTTTCTCGTAAAACTTTTTCTGTTGCTTCTTCAGTTTTTTTCTCTAAATCGGGATTTGGCTTAAATCCCTGACCTTTTACCCATTGTCCGGCATAAGGATCTCCTTCTAGGTGAACTTCTACCCAAGCTTGTTTTTCCAGCATTCCTGTATCTTCAAACAGCGCTTGTGTTGCTTCGCCAATTTTTACAATGTCTAATCGGTTAGCCATGACTGTGCGAAACACCCGCAGAATTAAATTAACTGCTGCGTCTACATCTCCTCCCGTGTCAACATGAAATTTTATATTTTGCCTGAGCAAGTCCGAAATTGAAAGCGATCGTACTTCTATTGGCTGGTCGCCTTCGATTGCGGGATTAGCATCTTTAATAACAATGGTTTCTCGCGGATTTCCCAGCGCGGCGTCTAAATACTGCATTTGCAGTTCGTAAGCCATTATCATGTTGTGAATTTTAATATTTCCTTCTGCGCCGGGAACAAGCAAACTTTTAGCAATTAATGCGTCTAACAGTTCTCCATAAGGGAAAAGATACTCTAAGCGTCTTACAGCAT
>JAICRN010000446.1 GCA_025937335.1 Microcoleus sp. TY_ISSM_2_bin.22 | reverse complement strand
ATTACTTGTTTTTGGCCGGCGGCGTTGAGTTTTTCTATTTTTGTCATCAGATGATCTGCGACAAACGGGCCTTTTTTTAGCGATCGAGACATGATTTTTTTATTGATTCAGGAGTCATTAATCAGGGTTCAGCAGTCATGACTCATCAGTCCTCAGTCATTAGTTAGCAGTTAACAACTAAGGACTGAAGACTGCTGAGTCATGACTAACTTTGTCTGCCGCCCTTGCCGCGTTTGGAAGATTTGCGGCGGCGCCGGACGATTAAAGCGTCGCTGCGCTTGTTTTTGCGTCGAGTTTTTGCACCCAATGCTGGTTTACCCCAAGGAGTGACAGGCCCCGGGCGTCCGATAGGAGCTCTGCCTTCGCCACCGCCGTGCGGGTGGTCTACCGGGTTCATGACGCTACCGCGAACGGTGGGTCTGCGACCTTTCCAGCGGGTACGACCTGCTTTGCCGAGGCTGATGTTTCTGGCGTCGGTGTTGCCGACTTGACCGATGGTGGCGTAGCAGTCGGCGCGGACTTTGCGCTGTTCGCCGGATGGCAGTTTGAGGGTGACGTAGCTACCTTCTTTTGCCATTAGCTGAGCGCTGGAGCCAGCAGAGCGAACGATTTGTCCGCCTTTTCCGGGTACTAGCTCGACGTTGTGGATGCTGGTACCGAGGGGAATGTTCTTCAGGGGGAGGGCGTTACCGATTTCGATCGGCGCGTCCGGGCCTGAGACAATTACTGTACCGACGTTTAAGTTGAGCGGGTGCAGGATGTACCGTTTTTCGCCGTCTTTGTAGAACAGGAGGGCGATGCGGGCGTTACGATTGGGGTCATATTCGATCGCCTTGACGGTAGCGGGAATGCTGTGTTTGTCGCGGCGGAAGTCGATGTCTCTATAAAGCCGTTTGTGACCGCCTCCCCGGTGGCGGCAGGTGATGACGCCTCGGTTGTTGCGGCCTTGTTTGGTGTGCTTGTTGCTGGTTAGAGACTTTTCGGGTTCTGATTTGGTAATTTCAGCAAAGTCCGAGACGGTTTGTTCCCGGGTGCTGGAGGTATAAGGCCGGTAAGAACGGATGCCCATAATCGATCTATTTTAGATTTTGGATTTTGGATTTTGGATTTGACGTTTATCGATTTTAGATTTTAGGTTGAAGATTGGCGATCTTTGGTTAACTTACGAGTTTTCTGGTTTGAGAATTTCCACCAGTTAACCGCAATTTAAAATCTAAAATCTAAAATCTAAAATCCAAAATCGTCTAGACTTCTGGGAATAGGAGTTTGCGGATCGAGTCTCCGTCGGTCAGAGTTACGGTTGCTCGCTTGTAAGAAGGTTTAAAACCGACGAATTTACCAACTCTACGCTTTTTGCGCGGGGGGTTTTGGGTGTTGACGCCGATGACTTTGACCTTAAATAGTTCTTCGATTGCAGCTTTGATTTGAGGCTTTGTCGCTTTGGGAGCTACGTCGAACGTGAATTGATTTAATTCCATCATTCGGGTAGCTTTCTCGGTGAGAATCGGACGCTGGATCAAATCTGCGTAGTCGCGGGGGTCGATTTTACTCACCGTAAATCTCCTGAATTTTAGCTATGGCTGTAGATGTGACGATAATTTTGTCAGCCGCGAGAATGTCGTAAACATTTAGGGAAGTTGCCAAGATGACGTTTACTAATTCGATGTTGCGTCCTGATAAGTAGACGTTTGGTTGCGGTTCTGGCAAGATTAACAGAACTTTTGTATCGGGTTCGATGCCCCAGCGGGCGATCGCATTCAGCAATTCTTTGCTTTTCGGTCTCGGAAATTGCTCTGCAAATTCTTCAACCACAATGATGTCTTCGGTGCGACTTTGGAATGCTGTCCGCAAAGCGAGACGGCGTTCCTTTTTGTTCATTTTGACTTCAAAGTCTCTCGGTTTTGGCCCGAAGATGACACCGCCGCCCCGCCACAGCGGAGAACGGATCGAACCTGCTCTGGCTCGGCCGGTGCCTTTTTGACGCCAGGGTTTGCGGCCGCCGCCTCTGACTTCGGATCGAGTTTTGGTGCAAGCATTTCCTTGACGGGCGTTATTCAGTTGCCGCGTCAATGCTCTGTGAACGATGTGAGACGCATTTTCTTCTTTGGCTACGCGCAGTTCTAAAGTTGTTTCCCCAACTTCTTCGCCTTGCCAATTTCGGACTACACAATTAACCATATCTTTTGTCCTTTGTCTGTTGTTAGTTGTCTGTTGTTAGTTGTCTGCTGTCTGTTGTCTGTCGTCTGTTGTCTGTTCTCAGGTCTTAGTTTTCAGCTCTTAGTTTTCAGCTTTTAGTTCTTAGTTATTGCTTGCTACTAACGGCCAACCACTATCTACTGACTGCTGACTACTGACTACTTACTACTGACTAACGTCCTACTTTTTTCTCAGGCACAACATTGACTAAGGCGCCAGCTTTGCCGGGAACTGCTCCCTTAATTAGCAGCAAATTCTGCTCTGTATCCACCCGGATAATTGTTAGTTTGCGGACGGTGACTTGAACGTTGCCCATGCGTCCTGCCATTCTTTTCCCGGGATAAACGCGACCGGGAGTTGTTCCAGGTCCGATCGATCCAGGCTCGCGGTGGTTCTTGGAACCGTGAGACATAGGGCCTCGTTTAAAGTTGTGGCGCTTTTGGAAGCCTGCAAAACCTTTACCGATGCTTGTACCGATGACATCTACTATTTGTCCCGGTGTAAAGGTATCTGCTTTTAATTGTTGACCTAATTCAAATGAACTGGTGTCTTGCAAGCGGTATTCCTGCAAGTGGCGCAACGGATTTGCCCCAGACTTGGCAAGGTGTCCCAATTCTGGCTTGTTGAGAGCCTTTGGTTTGACTTCGTTGTATCCAACTTGAACGGCACTGTAGCCGTCAGTTTGTTTCGTTTTAATTTGCGTTACTGTACAAGGCCCTGCTTGTATGACGGTGACAGGGATTGCTCTCCCTTGGTCGTCAAACACTTGAGTCATGCCTAGTTTAGTGCCAAGAATGCCTACAGACACGGATTTTTTTCCTTTTATGTACGCAAGAGGTTTCGGATTGCGATGTTTACGTCAATCCGCTTGCTCTTGTGCAGAAACATTTATTTCAGTGTTCCTGCAATTAACTGTTATCAACCAACAGCCTTCCTCGGTGTTTAAAATTGGAGTTTTAAATTTGGGAGCGAGCTTGTGGAAGTCTTGCAAGGGTTTAGATCTGCGGTTTTTTACCTGCTAAATCTCCGAATTTGTTTTCGGTCTTGCTTGTTTGCGCCAGGACTTGAGCATAAATATACTCAGTATCCTTTACGGCGACGACAATTCACAATAGTACATGAAGTGTTTGCCGTTTGTCAAGGCCGCGATGAGAATTTTTCGCCTCAACTTTAGGATTTATAATATTTTAAGCTCGCAAGCAGCGATCGACCAAATTTTGATACAGCAGGAAACACAAATTTATGGGACTGATTACGACGGGATCTGATCTGATTCGGGATTTGGAAAAGTCGGGGTCGCTGGCCCTGTACGTTCCTTTAGAGGGAGGATTTGAGGGGCGCTACCTGCGCAGGCTGAGGGCTGCGGGCTACGGTGCGTACACAATTACGGCGCGGGGTTTGGGCGATTTGGCGATGTATTTAACTGGGGTTCACGGCGTGCGGCCGCCGCATTTGGGCAAGAAAACTACTGGGAATGAAGCGTCGGTTGGTTATACATACTACGTGCCGCCGATGTTGAAAACTCAATTAGACAATTTGCCGCCGAAAGCAAAAGGACTGGTGCTGTGGATTATTGAAGGGCAAATTTTGTCGAGTCAGGAGATTGAGTATTTGACTGTTTTGCCGACGTTAGAACCGCGAGTTAAAATAGCAGTTGAGATGGGGGGCGATCGAGCTTTTAGCTGGAAGCCACTTAAAGATGCTTTAGTTGCAGCTTAAATTCCGGTATTTGCGATCGCAAATCAACTAAAAAAACGCAGCGAGCAACTAACGCTCAACAGTTTCTGCTCGCTGGTTTTGATATTTTTGGAAAAAAAACTTAATTAACAGGAAAAATCTTATGCTTCAGAACCGCGATTATACACTCATCATTGACAAAAGCGGCAGTATGTACACGAAAGACCAGATGGGCGGTAAAAGTCGGTGGGCGCTCATGCAAGAATCGACGATCGCATTAGCGAATAAATGCGAAGAACTCGACCCGGATGGCATAACAGTTTATTTGTTTTCCGGTCGCTTCAAGCGCTATGACAACGTAACATCAGCTAAAGTCGTGCAAATCTTCCAAGAAAACGAACCTTCGGGAACTACGAATTTAGCTGCTGTTCTGCAAGACGCCCTGAACAGTTATTTTCAGCGCAAAGCATCCGGTAAGACTAAGCAAAATGGGGAAACAATATTAGTAGTGACAGA
The DNA here is from genome assembly GCA_025937335.1 of Microcoleus sp. TY_ISSM_2_bin.22. Classification (GTDB taxonomy): domain Bacteria; phylum Cyanobacteriota; class Cyanobacteriia; order Cyanobacteriales; family Microcoleaceae; genus Microcoleus. Next base: position 691 of record JAICRN010000446.1, on the reverse strand, counting down.
CGGAGAACCGGACGATCGCAAAGAAGTGATGAAAACGATTATAGAAGCTTCCCGGAAGCTCGACCGAGATGAAGAGTTGGCGATTTCTTTCATTCAAGTAGGGAATGCGCCGGAAGCGACTAAGTTTCTCAAGATATTGGATGACGAACTGCAAAGCGCTGGCGCTAAATTCGATATCGTTGATACTGTCACGATGGATGATATTGAAGGAATGACCCTGACAGAGGTATTGCTGAATGCAATAACTGATTGAGGAGGCGGGCGAAGTTTCCGTGATTGTATGGGGGCCAGTTGGCCCAGCAGCATTTTTTAGGGGGTTTAAGTTATGGAATCGATCGATCGCCTGTTAGGTGAACTTAAGGCAGAGTATCAAGCATCTCAAAAAATTGCTGAGTTGAAAAGTCAGGCGTCGGTGCAAGCACAAGCGCCGTCAAATCCAACATTTAAAACATCAGATATAAATTTGTATGCTAGTCCTTTGGATATGGATTTAGCTCAAATTAAGGCTGAGTACGAAGCGCAAAATAAAGCTCAGGAACCGCTTAAGGCTGAGCACGAAGCGCAAAATAAAGCTCAAGAAGTGGCTTCACTGGAACCGCGGCCAGCAGAAAAAGTCGCGGGGCCGCAGTTGGACGTACAAACGCACAGACAGAAAGTTAGGCAAGCTCAGGTTTGGCTGAAAAAGTTGGAT
>JAICRN010000346.1 GCA_025937335.1 Microcoleus sp. TY_ISSM_2_bin.22 | reverse complement strand
TGTCTGGTACGCGACAGTCCTGCTAAAGTAATGGAGACAAATATTTAGAGAACCAAGACCTTGAACATCTATCTTGGGACAGATATCGTATATGTTCCGCGCATACAAGCCGCATTGGACCGCTTTGGCGATCGTTTCCTCGAAAAAGTTTACACGCCGGCCGAACAAAGGGATTGCGGGTCACTAAATTCTCAACACAGCAGCATTAAAGGTAAAATGAATCGAGTTTCCTGCAACCAACTAGCGGGGCGGTGGGCGGCAAAAGAAGCTGTTGTCAAAGCTCTAGGGACGGGATGGCGGGGAATACGGTATGCAGATGTGGAAATTCGGCGCTCCGAAAACGGTGCTCCAAACGTGCAACTGCACGGAACCGCAGCAGCACGAGCCTCTGTTTGGGGAAATTGCCAGTGGCAATTGAGCCTCAGCCATGACGGAGACTATTGTACGGCTACGGCGATCGCCCTTTGTACCCCCCTCTCAAACAACCCCGTCCCCACAAACACCGAAACTAAAATCTAAAATCGAAATCTTTAATCTAAAATTGACCGACTGTAAACCTGAATGACTACTGAAACTTACCTGAATCATCCAAACTTTGGCCTCCTCTTCAGGGTATCCCAGGTTGAAGACAGCCAAGAATTATTTACCACCCTATACGCCCAGCGCCTATTTTTTTTGGTAACAAACGGCCCTGGGGGTCTGAGATTTGAACCCATCAGTCGCTCCGACGCTCGCCTCATGGTCGAAATTCGCCTGCGAACCCTGCGTCGCAGCGGTCAATATCAGGAGTACGACCAATTGCAGGCGATTCACAAGCGCACATTTCAATAGCGAAAATCAGTAATTGGTAATCGGTAATTGGTAATTTGGTAATTAGTAACTGTCTTAATTTTCCCAACCTCTAGTTCCCAGCGTTGAGCACCCATGACCATTGCCTCTCGAATTAACAGCATTCGCCAACAGTTGCCGGAATCCGTGCGGTTAATTGCCGTTACCAAACAGGTACCGACTGATGCTATCCGCGAAGCATACGAAGCCGGCATCCGGGATTTTGGCGAGAGTAAGGTTCAAGAGACTGCCGAAAAACAAAGCCAACTGCAAGATTTGCCGGATATCAACTGGCATTTGATCGGTCACTTGCAAGCCAACAAAGCAGCCAAGGCCCTAGAGCATTTCCAGTGGATTCACTCTCTCGACAACTTAAAACTCGCTCAGCGGCTTTCGCGCTTGGCGGGCGAACGGTCCTGCTCTCCCGAAGTCTGCCTGCAAGTCAAAATGTTGCCCGACCCGGACAAATACGGCTGGAGCGTCCCAGAACTGCTTGCCGACCTCCCAGAACTCAACAAATGTCAGCATATCAAAATTCAAGGTTTGATGACAATACCTCCGCTGGGATTAGATGACTCGCAAATCTTAGAATTGTTTAACAGCACCCGCGAACTTGCTGACAAAATCGATCGGCAAAATTTTCCCCGCATTCAAATGCAGCAGCTCTCGATGGGGATGTCGGAAGATTATCATTTGGCAATTCAAGCAGGTGCTACTATGGTACGGCTAGGAACAAGCTTGTTTGGCTCTAGAAGAGGACAACTTGGGTTAAAAATAGATTAGTTAGCCACCCGCGACTAACCCGCAACGCGAGTTATAGTCGGGGCAGCACAGTCGTGAAGGAGCTTAAATGGTGAACATTTTTTCTAAGCTACGAGATTTTGTAGGCTTCCCCAATGAGCCTGAGTACGATTACGAGTACGACGAAACCGAAGGCGATCGCTTTCAGAACGTCTACCAACCGCCTGAACCGAACGCAGCCTCTGCCGCAGCCGCAGAAGAAGAACGTCGCCAAAATCGCAGAATGCGAGAGCGGTCAGTAGTAGGATCGACAGGTACGGATGTTGTTGCACCAACCGGGGGAGTAGGGTCAGTAATGAATAACGTGATTGGAATGCCTGGAGCTATGAACGGGATTTCGGAAGTAGTAGTCATGGAGCCGCGCACTTTTGAAGAGATGCCGGCAGCAATTCGAGCTCTTAAAGAACGGAAGTCTGTGGTTTTGAACCTAACGGTGATGGACCCAGACCAAGCGCAAAGAGCTGTGGACTTTGTGGCGGGCGGTACTTACGCCCTTGACGGCCATCAAGAGCGCATTGGGGAAAGTATTTTCTTGTTTACGCCTAGCTGCGTGCAGGTGAGAACTCAGTCTGGCGTGGTTCACGAAGTGCCTCCGGCTCAAGGACGGCCCCGCGCTGCTGCTCCTGCACCGACAGTCTGGCCGGCAGAACAAGCTCAAATCGCTCAGTAGTCAGCAGTCAGCAGTTATTAGTCATTAGTCATCTGTCTTTAGTCTTTAGTTATTAGCAAGTCAGCTTTTAACTAGCCAGCTCCTGAATTTTGTATTCCTTAGTTTTGGGCGCTTAACTCTTAGCTAAGACAGTTGACTGATAACTAATGGCAACTAATAATTAATGACTAATGACTAACATAAAATAGTAAGGTGCGTCGCTCTGAGATGTTCGATGGAACTTGCAAATTGTTTCGGACGACGCACCCTATAAATTAGCACTGTTGACTGATGACTGATGACTAATGACTAATGACAACTGACTAAATGACTAACATAAAATTTGGTACGATCGGCGGCGGGGTAATGGGAGAAGCTCTCTTATCCCGTTTAATAGCAGAAAAAGTTTATTTGCCTTCAGAAATATTGGTGAGCGAGCCAGGGGTAAAGCGCCGCGAGTTTTTAACTGAGAAATACGGGATTGGAACAACAGCCAGCAATCTAGAAGTTGCTGCCGCTACAGAAGTGCTGTTTTTGGCAATTAAACCGCAAGTTTTTGATACGGTAGCTTTGGAGTTGGCCGTGGCGGCCGATCGCAAACAGGGAAATAATGGAGAAACCGCTAATTCCCAGCCAGAAGCGCTGGTAGTGTCTATTTTGGCAGGAGTGCCGCTCAGCAAGCTCGAACCCGCGTTCCCGGGGCGGGGAGTGCTGCGCGTGATGCCGAATACTCCGGCGACGGTGGGGGCGGGAATGAGCGCGATCGCTCCGGGAAAACTCGTTCAACCGGCTGATTTAGAATTGGTAAAGCGCATCTTTCAGGCCGTGGGAGAAGTGGTAGAAGTACCTGAGAGTATGCTGGATGCGGTGACGGGGCTTTCGGGTTCCGGGCCTGGTTATGTAGCAATTTTGATAGAGGCCTTGACAGATGGCGGAGTTTGTGCTGGACTGCCGCGGGCGATCGCCTCTCAATTAGCAGTGCAAACAGTATTCGGTACGGCGAAACTATTGCAAGAAACGGGAATGCACCCAGCAGAATTGAAAGATCGAGTCACGAGTCCCGGCGGCACGACGATCGCCGGAATTGCTAAATTAGAGAGTAACGGCTTTCGTTCTGCGCTGATCGAAGCAGTGAAAGCAGCTTGTTTGCGTTCTCAAGAATTGGGCAAATAAGTCACGAATAACGCACAGAAACAATCAGAAATGAGTTCAATCGCACTTTAAACCTGCCGCTTTTGCCGTCGGATACTTGACGGGAACAAATGTGACGCCAAACTTTTCTTTCTCACACTTGACAATATGCACTAACTCCGGTCGAAAATTTTGGCGATCGCCCTTCGGATCAAACTCAATAGTTCCGGTTGCTCCTGTGGCCTTAAAATTAGGACTCGCAATAGCTTTTTGCATTCCTTCGCGACTGGGTTGCTGTTGCATTTCTATTGCTGTAATTAGCGTCAGAGTTGCATCGTAGGTTAAAGCACTGCGGTGGTTGACGTTTCCTCCCCAAAGCTTTCGAGCATTTTCGGCAAATGTGGGGTTGGGGTTGGGAGCAGCTAAGGGATGCCAAGAGGATGATGTCACCAGTTTCTCAAAAGACGGTAACTGGGAGGCAGTTTCTAACGTTTTCTGGCTGTAGATTCCCCCGGTTCCCACTACCCAATTGCGATCGCCATTGGCTTTAATTAGTGCCATCGCATTTTTGACTGCATCCGGGACATGACTCGTACTTAAGACGAGCGCTGTTTTCCCGGATCGCTCGATTTCTTGTAATGCTAGTTCAACGTTAAAATTTTTCTTACACAAATTGAATTCAGTGATGCTCAAAATATTTCCTCCTGTTTTTCTAAACTGTTTTCTGAATTCTTCCCACAATGAAGAAGTAGCTTGAATCTCAGGACAGTAGAAACCCGCCGCTTTTTTGGAACCTGCCTTTTCAATCAGATAGTTCTTGAAGTTTTCAGCAGTAATTTGATGTCTAGGGACTGTGCGAAAGAAAAACTTCCGACGTTGTTCTGTTAATTGTTCCGTTGTACTCCCAGGCGAAATTAAAACTAAGTGATTTTTGTCATAAGTATCGACTGCATACACAGTCATCTCGCTAGTATAGTGACCGACGACCCCCAAAATCTCGGTTTGCTTGACGAGTGAAGACGCCCTAGCTTTTGCCTCTGTTTTCAGATTGGCATCGTCAGCGATAATGACTCTTATACCCTTGCCCTTAATGTCTTTACCTGCTAAAAAATCTTGACCGGGAAAGTCGTTATTGCGATCGGAATTAAAGAGTCCTAGGTTGACTTCTGTTTGAGCCTGGGCAATGCCGCGCAACATTTCTCTAGCCAAATCCGAATTGACAGTACCTCCTTCACTGTTGCTAATGGGAACGGCAACTGCCAGGGTGTAGTAATCAGCTTTTTTTGCCTTCAAAAGGGCATTATTCATGTAAATTAAAGTTTCTGGGTCTTTGCGTTCTTCTTCGTTCCACGAGTGTTTTAACAAAGTAAAAGCTGATTGATAATTTGAAGCAAAAAAGTCATTAACTCCCCTTTGTTTTAATCTAGAAGCAGATGTTTTGATGAGGATTTCCTCGCCGCAACTCACAGCATCTCCCTGGATTAAAGGACAAGTTTGAGGTGTGAAAATTTTGTGTATTAAAAATGGTGCTAGCCCGAGGAATCCTGCGATCGCCGCGAACAGGCCGATTCTCCATCGATCAGGGGGTGGTGGCGCTGGTGGCGCTGGTGGCGCTGGTGGTAACGATCGCAAATCCTGCAACACTTCAGCAACAGATTGGTAGCGATCGTTAAAGTGATAGCGCACCATCTTATTTAAAACTTTTTTCAGATTGTCGTTAATTTGTACCATCGGGCGATCGTCACTTGAATAGTGCCAGACGAGTTCCCCAGTTTTTTTATCATTAAAAAAGTCTTCAATATCTAATCCTGCGATCGCTTGAATGCCGATGATTCCCGCAGCATAGATATCGCTGTTAAATCTGGGCTGATTTGTCCACTGTTCGGCTGGCATATAACCCTCTGTACCAACGGCGCGAGTTTGAGTTATTTGACCGCCCTCGATCGCCAAATTACTAATACCTTTGACTGCCCCAAAATCAATCAACACAATTTTGCCGTCAAGCTTGCGTCTGATTAAGTTTGACGGTTTAATATCTCGGTGAATAATACCTTGAGAGTGTACGCACTCTAAAACTGACAAAATGTCCAGCAATAAATCAATAACTGCTGACTCCTGAAACTGCCTGAGAGATGCGAGTTCTTTGTTGAGCGGATTGCCTTCGATGTATTCTTGAATTAAGTAAAATTTTCCCTGTTCCAGAAAGTGCTCGATCAACTTGGGAATCTGCGGACACTTATCGAGATACTTCAGGGTTTTAGCTTCTTTTTCAAATTGCTGTTGTGCTTCCTCCAACAGCCCTTCATCGTTAGATTCAGGAGGCGGAATTTCCTTGACGACGCACAGGGGATTTTCGGGGCTGCCCAAAGCGTCGTTAGCGGTATAGGTTTTAGCAAACCCTCCCTCACCTAATTTAGCGATAATTCGGTAGCGATCGCGCAGAATATCCCCTGGCTTTAGGCACATAAATTGTTCCATCCCCTTAACTCGCTGCACTCGTTGGTGTCGAGCGTACCACAAATATGACTTTTATGAACTCAAAGTTATTACTTTTATGAACTCAAAGTTATGAATATATGAATTGAATTTGAGAGTGGCTTATTTAATAATCTTGGTATCTGAGATTTTAGGGATAAAATATTTTATGGCTTTACAAACAGATCCATCAGGAGTGCCCCGATTAATTTGCGACAATACATCCGAATCAGTTTTTTTATCCCTCGCTAATTCCCAATTCAGAGGTATAAGCTGTTCTGCATTTAAATTGTAGGTCAAAAAAAATTAAAGTCTTGTGGGGTGGGCGTCCCGCCCGCCCTGAATATACAATTTAAATGCGCGA
>JAICRN010000758.1 GCA_025937335.1 Microcoleus sp. TY_ISSM_2_bin.22 | reverse complement strand
TAAGATTGTCCCAAAAATTAAAACAGTCAAAGAACGCCAAAATCTTAGAGGATTAATGTACTCTGGCGTTAACCGCAGTTGCAGCAACCACCTGCGATTTTCAATATTGAGAATGCGGGTGCAACTGCTGCCGTCCGGGCAGTAAGCTCTTTCCCCAATTTGGAGTTTATTTTTAATATTTTCGTCGGTGATAATCCTTTTAGTCTTCGCTTCGTAAAAAGCGAGAAATCTTTCTGCTTCAGGAGCCATAGCATCTTGCAGATACACATTGATAAAGTTGAGTTTAGTTTCCTGTAAAGCAGATTTAACAATAGCGTCAACCAGCAAAACCCCGAGAGTAAAACCTTTCAAATTTTCTGGTTCCATCGCAGAAAAACTTGGCTGCAAGGCTGCGGTATCACCAGCAGAAATTTGACTAAAAATTGGCATAAAGACAAAGACGCTTGGTTGATTTTGTGAAGACCAGTTTTGGCGATCAGTCGCGATAATTTCTTGTCTTTTTGCGGCTTTTTCTAACGCTAGCCGATTGGCAGTCAAATCTAAACCTAAATCTACTTCATCAGTCAGGAATTGCGGCGAGTCAGAAACACGGGGCAGCCAAGCGATCGCCTTCAGGCTCGGATGTCGGTACAGGGCAGGATCAACAAATGTCTTCATTTCTGGTTTTGTAACGCCGTCAAATACGCTGTAAAATGCTCCTGCTGCCCGAATAATTTCTAAATTGCCGCTAACATCTCTCTGAATCTCTGTAGCTATTTTGTCCAGTCGCTCTTGCAGTTCGGCTTGCATGGATTTGCATTCCCAATTGTACGCGACTGAACAGGCGATCGCAGACAGTCCCAATCCTGCACAAAGTGTTAATCCTGCCTGGATGTAACGGCGATAAGCAAGTAAAGTGCTAGTTGCTAAATTCAATAATTTGTTAGCATTCATATTCTTCGCTGACCTTTTTTTATGGTTCCCACTCAAAATTTCAGGAGGAAGCTTTTTCCCCTTCCCAGGCAGAGCCGGGGAATGAATTTCAGGAGGCTCTGCCTCCGATTTGGAGCCACGAGACAGTATTACCAGGCACGAGCCTGGTAACGATGTGGAAGCAGTTTTTTGTAGAAGCTCCCCGATAGTATTTTGAGTAAGATGCAGCCGCTGATTTAAATTGAATAAGCAGGAAAAGTCATCGCGTGTTTGGGCTTGACGTAAACCTGCTGATCTCGCGTTAACTGTAGAGAATCGAAGCGCTCGCGACTCACGTAAGCTGTTACAACCTGCTCGGATTCTAACACTAACTCGGTTTGTATTTCCCGCCCTAAATGAATGATGCGGCTGACTGTTGCTAATGAAAAACCCGACTCCGGCTTAGTTTTAATTTCCACGTCGTGGGGGCGCAAAAACACTACTTCCGAATGAGCGGCTCCATTATGACGAGGCGTTGGGGCGTGGCTGGCGAACAAACCCCCAGCATTCGACAGCACATTGACAGGCCCAATAAAACTCATCACAAAAGCTGACGCCGGTTTGTCGTAAATTTCAGCAGGAGTGCCAACTTGTTCGACTCTACCTTTGTTCATCACCACAATTTCATCGGCTACTTCCATAGCTTCTTCTTGGTCGTGAGTCACAAAAACTGTGGTGATGTTAACTTCTTTGTGAAGGTTGTGCAGCCACGATCGCAATTCTTTGCGGACTTTAGCATCTAATGCTCCAAAAGGTTCGTCTAGCAGCAGCACTTTTGGTTGAACTGCTAGAGCTCTCGCCAAAGCAACCCGCTGCCGCTGGCCGCCGGAAAGTTGCGAAGGATAGCGATCGCCCAAACCAGTCAACTGCACTAAATCCAAAAGTTCATCAACCCGCCTGCTAATTGAGCCTTTAGGAACTTTGCGAATTTCCATCGCAAAGGCAATATTTCTCCGAATGCTCATGTGTTTGAATAAAGCGTAGTGCTGAAACACAAAACCGATATGCCTCTCCTGCACCGACTGATGAGTAGCATTTTCACCGATCAGGTAAATCTCACCGCTGTCCGGCGGTTCTAGCCCCGCAATCATCCTCAGCAGAGTCGATTTCCCCGAACCGGAAGGCCCCAACAGCGCGACTAAAGAGCCCCTTTTAATTTCCAAATTCACGTTGTCAATTGCGTGAAACGAGCCGAAGTGTTTCGATACGTTATGAATTGTAATGCTCATGAGTTTATTTACCTATTTTAGGAGTTAAAAAGCTAAACTCCACTTATCTGACAGATTTACAGTAGTATATCTTGAAAATAATATTTTGCCACACCTGTAACTTTTTGTATTGTATTTTGAGACACTCTTGATGGGGACGGCGCTTCAAAGTTGAGGCTAGCGGGCCGGAATAGTTAACCCGTGAGCGTTTCGAGATGTGGCTGCAGCGGTAAATGCGATCGTCAGTCAATTAGGGAAAAATTAAATGTCCCCGCC
>JAICRN010000433.1 GCA_025937335.1 Microcoleus sp. TY_ISSM_2_bin.22 | reverse complement strand
TACTCGATCGGCCGTTCGGTACACCACATCAATAATAATGTCCCGGTCTTCGTGAGTCGCGGTAATGTCCAGAAACACCAACTCATCCGCGCCCGCATCGTTGTATACCTGAGCCATTTCTACCGGATCGCCAGCATCCTGAAGGTTAACAAAATTGACACCTTTGACCACGCGGCCGGCTTTGACATCCAGACAAGGCAAAATTCTTTTCGACAACATAAAATTCTCGTGTTTCTAATTTATTGACCGCCGCAGCGAGGAAAAGGCTTTGTTGATATCTTCAAAAACATGAAGTTAAGCAACAAATCTTAAAGATACCTTGTGTTTAACAACTCTCGGTCTGAGCCGGAGATCCATTTTCCAGTTTTTTGGGGCCCTATCAGCATCAATAAAACTTGGCTCTGGGTGCGCTAAGCGACATTAGGTAGAATATTGGGTAGATAGTTATATTTTCCGCAACAAGCAGCAAATTTAACTCCCCAGATACATCTTTGGGGTGAAAAATATGACAATTTCGCTTATGATCGAACCATAACTACCTTCGCTGGCGATCGAATTGTGGTTCGGCAATCCTGTATGGTTTGGTGTATCGACGATCGACTAAACAATTTTTAGATTTGAGAACAGCCGATTTGAGGTTTTTTAGCAGCAATCTCAGTTATAAGCCGCGCGGTAAAGTTAAAATTTAAAGTTTAAAACCTCAAATCGGTTGACTTGATGTCGTTTTTAGGGCTGTGGTGACTTTGCAAGCCAATCCACATTTGGTACTTCGTACAGAGAAAAGCGGCAATCGCTACTTGCCGCTCTCCGGCAGCAATTGCTGGACAGTAGGGCGGAGCGATGACAATAATTTTGTACTGACCGATCGCTGGATTTCCCGTAATCACGCGATGTTACAGCAAATGGAGACAGGAGAGTTCTATCTGATCGACTTGGGAAGCCGCAACGGGTCCTTTGTCAACGGGCGGCGCGTCAGTATTCCCGTCACTCTCAGAAATGGCGATCGGATTATTTTCGGTCAAACCGAATTGGACTTCTACAACCCAACTGCCGGCTACCGGCACGATCCCGTACACGACACAGACTCTGACGATTTTACGGCGACTTTGACGGTGCGCAGCCTGATTAGCGTCATGGTAATGGACATCCGAGACTTTACAGTTTTGACTAGGCAGCTAGACGAAACCCTGCTTTCAGAAGTGATCGGCAATTGGTTCCGCAAAGCAGGACAGATAATTCGCGAACACGGCAGTTGGGTGGACAAATACATCGGCGATGCGATCATGGCCGTCTGGTTCCACAAACCCAGCGGTGTCAGCAGCGAGGAAATGATGCGGATTTGCCAAGCTTTGAGCGAACTGCACAAGGCAACAGACGAACTCAGCAGCCGTTACCCCCTGCCTTTTCCTTTGCGAGTCGGGGCCGGAATCAATACCGGTTATGCAATGGTGGGAAATTCTGGCAGCAGCGACCGATCGGACTACACCGCCTTGGGAGATACTGTAAACGCAGCATTTCGCCTGGAGTCTTCCACTAAGCAAATCGGCAAGGATATTGCCGTGGGAGAAACAACCTACAAATACCTGACGGAATTGGGGGCCCAGGGCGCTTTCGAGCAGCACACCGTTGCTTTGAAGGGTTACGACACTCCCAGCGTGATTTACGGCGGTACTTATGGTGACTTGAACGCTTTTCTCAAAACTACAGGCAAGAGTTCTCAATAGCTAGACAATTCGGTGCGGGGCAAAAAATTAACCCTTAAAAATGGAAGTCGCTGTTTTTAATTGGGAGCGCCTTCGATCAACTTGCCTGCGATGCCTAGACTTAGACGATTATCATATATCGTCCGTGGTGTCAATACCTAAATGTAAAGTTTATAACCGCCCTCTAGCTGTTGCGGATTTATCTGCAAAACTGCATAAGCAAAATGGTAGTCTCTACATAAATGCTGTGTATGAAATTGGGAGACAAAACTTCATGAAACGATTGGGTCGTCTATTGGCAGTATTGGGCTTAGTGCTGGGCTGCTTTGCATGGGCTGGAAACCAAAGCGCGATCGCGGGGACCTTGAGCCGTATCGTCTTGCCATCATCCTCGCTCATAGCCGTTGAAGTAGCACCTAGAACCAATCGCGCCGATGACAAGCTTGCCACAGAATACGGCAAAAAACTTGATTTGAACAACAGCGCCGTCCGGGACTTTCGGGAATATCGAGGGTTGTATCCCACTTTAGCTCGACTAATTATTAAGAATGCTCCTTACGAAAATGTTGAGGACGTACTCAATATTTCAGACTTGACGGAAGCTCAGAAAAAATTGCTGCAAGCTAACCTGGACAAATTCACCGTAACTGAGGTTGAATCAGTCTTTATTGAAGGAGACAACAGGTTGAATAATGGTCTCTACGACTAGGTAGCAGCGGGCCTAATTTGAAGGCATTCGACATTTGGCAGAAGGCACTCGGCATAAAGAAAAAATTTTTTTCTACAGGCTGATGACTTCTGCCTTTAATTTCTGGAGACTTACTTTCAACCGCCATGCGGCAAAAGCAGACCAAAATTCGCTAGATTGAAATCAGCGCGTTCCCCAGATTCATCTGTAGACTAAAATCTAAAACCTAAAATCTAAAATCCCTCCAGGGACAATAGTTCAAGTCCCCAGATTCATCTGTAGACTAAAATCTAAAACCTAAAATCTAAAATCTAAAACCTAAAATCTAAAATCTAAAATCTAAAATTGACTGGCTGCAGACTTATGACTGACAAATTTGACGTATTGGTGATAGGTGCTGGCGCGGCCGGGTTGTACACCGCACTTTGCCTCCCAGAACATTTGCAGGTGGGCTTGATCAATAAAAATACCCTACCTGTTTCTGCAAGCGATTGGGCTCAAGGAGGGATTGCCGCGGCGATCGCCCCTGAAGATTCCGCAGCGCTGCACGTTCAAGATACACTCGCAGCAGGAGCCGGTCTTTGCGATTTGGAGGCGGTGAAATTTTTAGTCGGGCAAGCTGGTGCTTGCATTGACTCCCTGGTGAAAATGGGCGTTGCATTCGATCGCACCGGCCCTGATTTAGCCCTCACCCTAGAAGCCGCCCACTCCCGCCGCCGAGTCCTCCACGCCGCCGACACTACGGGCAAAGCCGTGATCGCTACGCTGACAGCCAAAGTATTGAGCCGCAAAAACATTGAACTCGTATCCCCTGCCTTTGCTTTGAGTCTGTGGCTAGACGAAACCGGGCGCTGTCATGGGATTAGCTCGATTTGCGGCTCACAAGTCAAGTGGCTGCGGGCTAGCGCCGTAGTGCTGGCGACAGGCGGCGGCGGACAGGTTTTTGCTCACACGACCAACCCGTCGGTAAGTACCGGGGACGGGGTGGCAATTGCGTGGCGCGCCGGGGCGCTGCTGCGAGATTTAGAATTTGTGCAGTTTCACCCGACGGCACTCAGCAAAGTGGGCGCGCCTCGGTTTCTCATTAGCGAAGCGGTGCGGGGAGAAGGAGCTCATTTGGTTGACAGTAAGGGATATCGCTTTGCTTTTGACTCTCACCCCAGCGGGGAACTCGCCCCTCGGGATGTTGTCAGCCGCGCTATTTTCCGCCACTTGCAGAAGACGGGGGAACCTCACGTTTGGCTGGATTTGCGGCCGATTGCGGTCGATCGACTGCGCTACAGGTTTCCGAATATTATTCAAGTGTGCGCTGATTGGGGAATTGATATTTTTTCCGAACCGGTACCGGTGACGCCCGCCGCCCATTACTGGATGGGAGGGATTGTGGCTGACAAGTTCAACCAAACTTCGATTCCGGGTTTGTACGCTGTGGGAGAAACTGCGAGCACGGGGGTACACGGCGCTAATCGGTTGGCGAGCAATTCGCTGCTGGAATGTCTGGTTTTTGGGGCGCAGATGGGACTTTTGCAAGTAGAAGCTGGAAAGCCCGAGGCACTCGCAGATCCGTTAGATGCAGGGGAAATCTTAGAAAAATCTATTTGTCGGAAGGACATTGAGGCGATCGAACATTTGCGGGTCGAGTTGCCGAATTTGGTGTGGCAGAGTGCGGGAATTTGCCGGGGACAGCGGGACTTGGAAAGCGCGATCGTCCAAGTTGAGATTTGGCGGCAAGAATTTGCGTCTTTGCCTTTGAGTCAAGCGCTGGATGATTTACTGCCCGGACAAATTATTGATTTTTCCCCTGCTGATGCGGAGAATAGCTCGATTTTGCGAAATTGGGGGGAACTGGCTAATTTATTGGATATCGGCTACTTAATTCTCAAAAGTGCTGCGTTTCGGACTGAAAGTCGCGGGGGTCACTACCGGGTGGACTATCCCCTCACAGATCCGGATTGGTGCACGCACACTTTAATTAGCCACTGCAATTGGTACAAATCTGCGGCTGTATCTGGGCGAATAGAAGATTGAAAAATTGAGGTCAGCGCGTCCCCGTACCCTCACTTTTGGGACTCCCGTTCGGGGGCGGTTCGTATTGTTGGGGATTTGCCAAGCTAGAGGTTGGTGCAACTATCAAAACTCTGGGGGTCAATCGGTTTTTTGTTAAGTTGCTGTTTGAGTTGCTGGCCACTACAGCCGCATTTGCAGTCCCAATTGTATTCACTTGCAGACAGGCAGCCAGGGTTGCTGTTGTTGTAAGCTGAATCAAAGTACGCATAGTCTTCATAGTCTTCATCAAATCACCGCAGTAGATGCACATCCTTACCACCTATTATATCTATCAATTTCCGTACTTCCACGGATATCTTTACATTTCCTTTAATTAACTTTCGTAGGTTTACATAAAATCTTTTAAATCAAGGGTTTTTGGCGTTTTATTTGGTTTTCTGTCTCAGGTTGTGATTTTTTCACAATTTTGGAACCTTGAGAGGAGACGGCAACTTGCTGTAACAAGTTTCACGTTGGTGTAACTCTATCTAATGACAGATGACAGATTATACGGCGTAAGCTTTAACATTTCAATTGTTCGGACATTTTTTTGAACAATTTCAAAAACTTTACAAGGCTTAGGGTTTCAGGAGCGAGCTATTTTTCATTCCTTAGCTGCACATCAGACACCTGAAAATAATATCCCGCCCCGGGCCGGATCGGGGTTGGAGGTCTAAAACTTGCTCAAATTTTGTCCTAAGTAGTGAGATT